>DASZIL010000186.1:0-16714 GCA_035949255.1 Beijerinckiaceae bacterium
GACGCGGGAGCGGCGCTGCATGGCCCGGTGACTCAAGGCGCCCTCCTGCGCGCACTCGGCATCGAGGCCCGCGCGCAAAGGCTGAAGGCAGGCGCCACCACAATTCAGACGGCCGCGATCGATGCCGCGCTCGCGCGACTCACCGGAGAGGCGCAAGGCGAGATGGGCGCGCTCTTCAAGGCGATGGCGATCTCGAGCCCAAAATTGCCGTCGCTCGCCGGTTTCGGCATGCTGAAGGGCAGCAGCGGGTCCTTTTGAATTTAGCCTTATTCAAAGGCCGTCATTCGACACGATGGAGCAATTAGATTAACCGCGCCTTGGGCGGAATGATGGGATTTGTCCATGGATGTCGGGAACTGGCTGCGCGGCATTGGCCTTGGGCAATATGAGACTGCATTCCGAAACAACGAAATCGATAGTGAGGTGCTGCGGGAGCTCACCGCTGAAGACCTGATCGCGCTCGGCGTGAACCTTGTCGGCCATCGCCGGAAGCTGCTTGCCGCCATCGCTGGCTTGGCAGGGACGTCACCAAACGTTGCCGCGGCGACGGCGCAATGGACGAAATCGGCCGATGCCCAGCGGCGTCAGCTTACCGTGATGTTCGTCGACCTCGTCGGCTCGACGACGCTCTCGGGACGGCTGGATCCGGAAGACATGAGCCTCGTGATCACGGGGTATCAGAATACGGTCGCGGGGGTTGTCACGCGTTTCCAAGGACATGTCGCCAAATACATGGGCGACGGCATCCTGTGTTACTTCGGCTGGCCGATCGCGCATGAGGACGATGCCGAGCGCGCGGTTCGCTCGGGCCTCGCCATCATGACCACAATGACGAGCCTGAGGACGCCTGGGGGCGAACCCTTGTGGGCGCGCATCGGCGTTGCCACCGGGCTCGTGGTGGTCGGCGACCTGATCGGTGCGGGCGCCGCGCAGGAAGAAGCGGTGGTCGGCGAAACCCCCAACCTCGCCGCGAGGCTGCAAGGGCTTGCCGCGCCGGGTCAAATCATCTTGGCGGAGACGACACGCCGCATCATCGGTAACACTTTCGTCGTGGCCGATTTCGGTGGCCACAGCCTCAAGGGAATCGCCGGTGAGGTTCGCGCCTATGCGGTGACTGGCGAACGGGCCGTGCAGAGCCGTTTCGAAGCGCGCGCCACTGGCGCGATATCGACGATGGTCGGGCGCGACAATGAGCTCGCGTTGATGCTCGAGCGCTGGGAACATGCCAAGGCTGGCCGAGGACAGCTCGTGCTTCTTTCGGGAGAGGCCGGCATCGGTAAATCACGATTCACGCGCGCCATGATCGATGAGGCGGCACGGGAACCCCACATCCGAGTAAGCTATCAATGCTCTCCCTATCATACCGACTCTCCGCTCCATCCCGCCATTCAGCAGCTCACCTTCGCGGCCGGCATACGGCTGGACGACAGCAATGACGAAAAGCTCGATCGGCTGGAGGCAGTGCTGGTCGGCGAGAAGGGCGACAGGCCCTTATTGGGCGCGGTGCTTGGGCTCGATACCGAAGCGCGTTACGGCAAGATCAACATGACGCCGCAACAGCAGCGCGTCCGCACGCAACAGGCGCTCGTTTCCCAGTTGATCTCGCTCGCCCGCGATCGCCCTGTCCTGTTCGTTCTCGAAGATGCCCATTGGATCGATGCGACGACGCTCGATCTCGTCGACCTTTGCCTCAACCGGCTGGCAAACAGCCGTGTCATGATGCTCGTCACGGCACGGCCGAACTTCCAGCATGAATTCGGCGGCCATCCCGGCGTCACCAAGCTGGCCCTCAATCGGCTCGGGCGCGGAGAGATCAGGACCATCATCGATGGAGTTACGGGCGGAAAGACGCTTCCCGACGCCCTCGTGGATCTGATCGCCGCCAAGACGGACGGCGTGCCGCTTTTCGTCGAGGAGATCACCAAGACTGTGCTCGAATCCGGGGGAATGAAGGAGACAGCTTCGTCGTTCGAGCTCACCGGACCCCTGAGCCATCTCGCGATCCCCTCAACGCTCCATGACTCGTTGATGGCGCGGCTAGACCGGCTGCAGCCTGTGAAGGAGGTGGCGCAGACGGCCGCCTGCATCGGGCGAGATTTCGACTATCCGCTCCTCAGAGCCGTCTCGCCGCTCGACAATGCCGCCCTGCGAGATGCGCTGGAGCGCCTGATCCAGGCTGAGCTGATCTTCCGATCCGGCGTGCCGCCCGACGAAACCTACATCTTCAAGCACGCACTCGTTCGCGACGCGGCTTACGAGAACCTCCTGAGGACAAAACGCCAAGCCATTCATACGAAGCTTGTCGAGGCGCTCGCAACCAAGGATGCGGCGCCCGAGCTTCTCGCGCATCACGCCTCGATGGCGGGAATGACCGAGAAGGCCTGCCGCTATTGGCTGATGGCCGGCGAGCGAGCCGCGGCGCGCTCGGCCAACAAAGAGGCGATCAGTGATCTCAGAGCCGGCATCAACCTCATCGGAGGTTTGCCCGAAACACAGGAGAAGCTGCGGCTCGAGCTCGATCTCCACAGCGCCTTGGTGCCCCCGCTCATGGCCATCCATGGCTATAGCTCGGAAGCGGCCGGTGTCGTCTCGGGCCGCGCCGTGGAGCTGTGCCGCAAGATCGGTGATCCGGTCGAGCTTGCCGCGGTGCTCTGGCAAGCGTGGCTCTTCAACTTCACGCGGGCGAACCATGCCGTCGCGACCTCGATCGCGCGAGAGGTCGAGGAACGCATGCAACATGCCGATGACCCGGCGGCCTTGATCGTAGCCCATGTGCCGCTCGGCCTCAGCTTGATCGCGCTCGGAAAACCCGTCGAGGCGCGGCTTCATCTCGAACAAGCGACGCGGACCTACAGAGATCTCAAGGGCGGTCAGATTGCGCTGCGTTACGGAATGGAGGTGGGCGCCGTCGGCTATGCGTACGAGGCGTGGTGTTTGGGGATGCTCGGCTACGCGGACCGAGCTTTCCATGGGCGTGACGCGACCCTCGAAATCCTCGAGAGGGTGAGGCATCCCTACACGAGCGCAAGGGGGCTGTTCTGGTGCGCGGTGATTTCGGCAATCCACGGGGAATGGCGAGCGGCGCTCGAGTTCGCCGATCGCGCCATCAAGGCCGCCGACGAGCATGATTTCGCCCTGGCGGGCGCTGTCGCCCATGTCGTGAGGGGAGCCTCTCGAGCAGCGCTTGAACCAAGCGCGCTGGCCGTCGCCGAGATGCGCGACGGTCTCGACTTCAATCGCCGCGTCGGAGCGCGCACTCAGCTCCCATTCATGCTCACGCTGTTCGCCGAAGCCTTGCTTGCGACAACGGACTTCGATGCCGGGCTCCTGGCGTTGAAAGAGGCATTTGATGTGGCGCAAGAGACCGGCGAGCAGCATGTGACGCCTGAAATCCACCGCATTCGCGCAAAGCTCAACCTCGAATCCGGCAGGGGCGATCCTGAACAGGATTACCTCTTGGCCTTGCAAGCCGCACGAATGCAAGGGGCACGGCTCTTCGAGCTTCGCGCGGCGCATGGCCTTGCCGAATTGCAGCGAGGCCAGGGTCGCATTCTCGAAGCGCGGAACCTGCTCACCGCGGTTTATGGCGGATTCACCGAAGGCTTCGACACGCCCTATCTTAAAAGCGCCAAGGCGCTGCTCGACAGTCTCGCTTGATTTCATCGCGAGCGCCGAACCGGGCGACGATTATCGACCATGGAGCCAAAGGTCGCCTGGTCCCAAGGCCGTTCAATCCGCGGCCACCTCCCTCGAGATCATTTGCGCCGTGGCGCCCGATCGCGCTAGATCAGCTAAGCCTCGGAGACCTTATCGATGATCACGATCGCCGATGTCGAAGCGGCGCGAAAACGCATCGCGCCGCATATCCGGCAGACGCCCAATATCCGGATCGGCCAAACCCGCGATCGGCTCGCCCCCGCGCAACGCGTGACCTTGAAGCTCGAATGCCTGCAGGCGGCGGGCTCGTTCAAGGCACGCGGCGCCATGAACCGCGTGCTCGGCATCGAAGGCAAACCGCCCAAGGCCGGGCTCGTCACGGCGTCAGGGGGCAATCACGGCCTTGCGGTTGCGCGCACGGCCTTCGTCGCCGGCATTCCCGCGATGGTCTTCCTGCCGCGCACCGTCTCACCCGAAAAGGTCGAGAAACTCAAAGGCTGGAAGGCTGAGATCGAGATCGTCGGGCATGTCTTCGATCATGCCAATGCGGCGGCCATGGATTATGCCGGCAAGACCGGCGCGGTCTATGTCCACCCCTTTGCCGACCCTTTGGTGGTGGCGGGCCAAGGCACGCTCGGTCTCGACATCCTGGATGAAATTCCGGACGTGGACACGATCCTCGTCGCGATCGGCGGCGGCGGCTTGATCGCGGGCCTCGCGACCGCGGTGAAATCGCGAAACAAAAATGTACGCGTCATCGGCATCCAGGCGACCGGCGCCGCGAGCATGAAGGCAAGCATCGAGGCGGGCCATGTCGTGACCTTGCCGGAGATCACGACGCGTGTCGCGACGCTTGCCGCGCGGCGCACCGACGAGCGCGTCTTCGAGCTCGTGCGGCAAAATGTCGACGGGATCATTCTCGTCTCGGACGAGGAAATGCAGGAAGCCTCGCGCTGGCTCTGGTTCGAGCTCGGCGTCGCGGCCGATCTCTCGGGCGCCGCCTCGGTCGCCGCCTTGCGCCACGAGCGCGTGGCGTTTCGCTCCGGCGAGCATGTCTGCGCGCTCATCTGCGGGGCGGGCGCGGAAGGCACGGGAGCGTAAGCTGCTCTGCACAGCGAGCGGCGAGCGTTATGTGAGGCGACGAACGAACAGGCGCAGGTCAGCGCAAGGGCGTGCGCAACATGCCTTCGTTCACGCAATTCATCAGCCGGCCTTCCTTGAGGTAAGTCACGGCGACCTCGGCCGTCTTGTAGCGCAGGTCGAATTGCGCCGCCGGGCTGAAGAAAGCCGCGTGAGGCGAGACCGTGAAACGCCCTTCGAGCCAAGGCTCGCGCGCGACGAAGGCTTTGATGAGCGGATGCTTCGGATCTGCGGGCTCAGTCTCGAGCACATCGAGCGCCGCGCCACCGATCTGCCCGCCGCGCAGTGCCTCGAAGAGCGCATCGAGATCGACCACGCCGCCGCGCGCGGTGTTCACGAGAATGGCGCCTTTCTTCGCCGCGGCGAGCGATTTCGCGCCGATCATGTGACGGGTTTCGTCTGAAAGCGGCGCGTGGACGCTCACGACATCGCTCATGCCCATCAGCTCCTCCAGGCTATTGACGCGTCCATAGCCGACCGCGAGCTCGGTGCCGTTCGGCCGATAGGGATCGAAGAAAACGACCCTCATGCCGAAGGCTTCGGCGCGCCTTGCCGCGGCAAGCCCGATCCGGCCAAGGCCGACCACGCCGAAGGTCGCGGTGCGCAAGCGAAGCACGAGCGGCGCGGCGCGCGGGCGCCATCCCGCCTTCGGATCAGCGCGCAGCGCCTCGTGATGGAAGGCGGTCCCCCGCGCCAGCGAAAGCATGAGCGCGATGGCGTGATCGGCGACTTCGGTCGTGCCGTAATCAGGCACGTTGCAGACCGGCACGCCGAGCGCGCCGAAACCCGCGACATCGATATTGTCGAAGCCGACACCGTGGCGCACCGCGATGCGGGCGCGCGGAAAGGCGTCAGGCTTTTCGGAAAGGTTGGCGACGCCCGAATAATTGATGACCGCATCCGCCGCCTCCGCAAGCTCGGCCGGGATCGGCGCCGAGGCACCGATCGGCGATTTGCAAAGCTCGAAGGCGACGCCCGGAAAATGCTTGCGCTCGAGCTCGGCATCATCTGCGTGGTTCCAATTGGCGCATAGAATCCGGAGCATGCTTGGAGTCCTTCGAGCGACGGTGGGGGAAAAGTGCCGAGCTTCGTGGCGAGGCCGTTACCCGGCGCCCGACCCGGCGGCATATTGAGGGAGCCCGTCATCGATCTCGTAATAATCCGATCGCGACGCGCAAAAGATGTGATGCTTCATGCGAAGCCCGGTCGGGCGATCGAGCGTGCCGGCCGTCACCGAGATCATATCTGCGCCCACCCTTCGCCAGAAGAGATTGCTGCCGCAGCGGCAGCAGAAGCCGCGCTCCGCCTTTTCCGATGAACGGAACCAGCGCAAGGTCTCGGCTTGCTCCAAGGTGAAATCGGCGGTGCCGCAGTCGGTCGAGACAAAGAAATGTCCGGTCGTCCGCGCGCATTGCGAGCAATGGCAGGCGGACGCGTCGCTCAATTCACCGCTGACGCGATAGCGCACCGCGCCGCAGAGGCAGCCGCCCATCCTCATTCGCCCGCCGTTTCTGCTTCGCATCATTCCCGCCACGAGGAAAATTCTTTGGTCGTCGCCAGCCCTTCCTTCCATGAACAATAACGCAATGGCCTTCAAGTCGACGATGACGGGGCGGGTTCACTTTCCGTTGACATCCGGATCGGATCGGGCAGGGAGCACTTTTAGAAATCCGTCTTCACGCCACCTTCGGCCTTGCGCCTCGCGACGAAGGCTTCGAGCTCGTCGCGAACGGCTTCGTCCATCGGGGGCGGGACATAAGATGCAAGCCTCTCCTTGTAGAGGCGGTTCGCCGTATCATAGGCCGTCGGGCCGCCGGCCTCGCGCCAGCTCTCGTAATTGCGCCAGTCGGAGATCATCGGGGCGAAGAAGGCGTTGCGATAGCGCGCCTGCGTGTGGGCACAGCCGAAGAAATGGCCCCCCGGCCCGACCTCGCGCACCGCATCGAGCGCGAGCTCGCCGTCGTCGACCGCAAGGGGGCGCAGGAATTCCGCCACCATGGCGAGGAGATCGGCGTCGAGCACCATCTTCTCGAAGGACGCCTGCAGGCCTCCTTCCATCCAGCCCGCGCCGTGCATGAGGAGATTGGTTCCGCCCATGATCGCGCCCCAGAGCGAGAACACGCTCTCATAGGCGGCCTGGGCATCGAGCGTGTTCGCCGCGCACGCATTCGACGAGCGGTAAGGCAGGCCGTAACGCCGGGCGAGCTGGCCGCCGAGGAGCGCGGCTTTCATATATTCGGGCGTGCCGAAGGCGGGCGCGCCGCTCTTCATGTCGACATTCGAGGTGAAGCCGCCATAGACGAAGGGGGAGCCTCTCCTCACCGTCTGTGCCAAAACGAGACCCGCGAGCGCCTCGGCATTCTGCTGCGCCACCGCGCCCACGACGGTCACGGGCGCCATGGCGCCGGCGAGCGTGAACGGCGTGAGCACCACCACCTGATTGGCGCGCGCCATCCGGATCACGCCTTCGAGCATCGGATTGTCGAGGCGCAAGGGCGAGGAAGAATTGATGATGGTGAAGAGCGATGGCTCGCGCTCGAGCGCCGCGCGATCGACGCCGCGTGCGATGCGCGCCATCTCGATCCCGTCGCGAATGCGTCCCTCGCCGAGGCTGTAGGCGTGGATCGGCTTGTCGGACAGGGTGAGCATGTCGAAAAGCGCGTCGAGATGGCGAATGGAAGGGTGAATATCGGCGGGCTCAACGGGATATCCGCCCCATAGATGCACGGCATCGAGCGAATGGCCGAGCCGGAGGAGGTTGCGGAAATCCGCGGCGCTTCCGGGACGCCTTCCCCCGTCGCGATCGGCCGCGTTCGGCGCACTCGCGACCGAGCAGAAGGCGACGGCATTGCCGCCGAGCACCACGCTGCGCTCCGCGTTGCGCGCATGCAAGGTGAAACTCTTGGGCGCAAGACCGATGACGCTTTCGACGAGCGCCTTGTCGAAGCGTACCCGGTCCGATCCCTCGTCGACATCGGCGCCGGCCTCTTTCAAGATCGCCTTCGCTTCCTGGTGGAGGAAGTCCATGCCGATTTCGGCGAGGATGGTGAGCGACGCCTGATGAATGGCTTCGAGCTGATCTTCCGAAACGGCGGCAACGGGCGAGAAAGGCAAGCGCGGCTGCGGCGCCCTCGCGGCACTCGCCTTTTGCGCGGCCGCGCGTTCCGCCCTGCCCCGTCGGCCGCGGCGCTCGTGAGGCTCGGCAACGTCCATCTTGTCCCTCGTCATTGGATTGCCCCCGCGATGGCGAGCTTAGAGCAACATCGACACCCATGGGAACTGTTTTGCAAACGCTCAAAGCGGACCTAGCTCATTCCCGCAGAAAGCGGGAATCCAGGCCTCCAGCGCGATACCCAAGAAGAGCTGGATCCCCTCCTTCGCGGGGATGAACGGAGAAAATATCCCGAGTGACTGCGACAATACTATCGATGTGACCAAGCGGCATGAATATTTCCGGGCACATCGAATCAAGCTATTGTCATACGTCTCGACTGTCTCTCTTCACGCAATACCACCGGCTTCGGTCTCCCGAGCTTCGGGTTCGCGAAGCCACTCGACAACGTTCGCTCCTGCGCGGATCCTCCTCGCCCCGCTGCCCTCTCATCTTGCCGGTTTCGCCTCGATGCAAAAATCCTTCGCGCCGCTTCTTTTGTCGGTGTTCCTGCTCGTCACCGGCAATGGGGTGCTCTCGACGCTTATCCCGTTGCGGGCGCGCCTCGAAGGCTTCAGCGACATCACCATCGCCTTCATCGGCTCGAGCTATTTCACCGGCATGTTGATCGGCTCGCTTGTCGTGCCTTGGGTCGTGCTGCGCATCGGCCAGGTCCGCGCCTTCATCATTTGCGTGCTCATGGGCGCCGTCGCGATCCTGTCGCTACCCTCGCTGATCGAGCCGTGGAGCTGGGTGCTTTTACGCGGCACCATCGGCCTGTCGCTCGCCGGCCTCTACGCCATCGCGGAAAGCTGGTTCAACGGCAAATCCGACAATGCGCATCGCGGCAGCGCGCTCGGCATCTACAGCGTGGTGCAATATCTCGGCTGGTCGGTCGGCAACCAGCTGTTCCGCCTTGCCGATCCGGGCGGCCTCATCCTGTTTTTCGTCGCCGCGGCGATCGTCGGCGGCGCGACCATCCCGCTTCTCATGGCGCCGGGTGAGCCCCCGCAACGGCCGAAGCGCCCCGCCTTGCGCTTCGGCTGGCTCTTCACGATGTCGCCCGTCGGCTTCGTGGGGGCTTTGCTGATCGGCGCGTCCAACGGCCCCTTCTGGTCGCTGTCGCAAATCTTCGCGGCCGACATCGGGTTGAGCCCGCCGGAGGTCGGCACGATGATGACGGCTTTCATGCTCGGCTCGGCCGCCTTGCAGATTCCGATCGGGCGCGCCTCCGACAGCCATGATCGGCGCACCATCCTCGTCTGCCTCTGTCTCGTATCGGCGCTCCTGGAGATCACGCTCGCGCACTTCGGCGGCACTCTTCAGCACATCGCGCTCTATGCCTTGGCCTTCGCGCTCGGGTCAGTCGTGTCGACCCAATATTACGTCGCCGCCGCCCATGCGGTCGACCGGACGGGGAGCGAGAACGCCGTGGCGACGACCTCGGCACTCTTGTTCCTCTACAGCATCGGCGCGATCTCAGGACCGCCGATCGCCTCTTATGTGATGACTTCCTTCGGGCCGGGAGCGCTTTACGGCTACACGGCCCTGCTTCATCTCTTGCTTCTCGCCTTCACCTTGCGCCAGATGCTCTACCGTGCGCCGCCCATCTTGCGCTCCGCCGAAGGACGCATGCCGCAACCTTAAGGAAGGCCCAGCGCAGCGCCGTTCGAGCGACCCTCACCCTACCCCCCAATTGAGGAAGCCGCGACGGGGAGGGATGAGGTGGGGTCAAAATGGGAGGGATCGGTAAACGAGGCCGCAGCGCGTTTCCGCCGGTAACCCACGAAACAACCTTCTCAGGAAAGCGAAAGCGCGGCGTCGCCGGCCGACCGGAGTTACCGCACGAGGCCCCGCGCAGCGACAGGAATCTCCCGCACGACGCGCCCATCGGAAACGCCATAGACGCTGTCGAACAGGTTCGACACCACGCAGGCGTGGTTCGGCACGATCGTCACGCGCTCGCCGATGCGTGGTTTTTCGGGCGAGTCGGAGAGGTCCACGATGCCGTGCTCCTCATTGAGCCGCACGATCCGAGCCTTCGGATATTCCATGATCACGCCGTGATCGGGAAAGCCCAAGAGATCGGATGCCAAAGTCTTCGATCCCGAATCCAAAATGGCGCGATCCCCGGTCGGGCGCGACACCACGGTTGCGACCACGCGCAGGGCCGTGTCGTCGAGCGTGCCTACGCCCGCGGCCGAGATGGCGCGATCGCTGTAAATATAGGTGCCGGGACGATGCTCGGTCGAGAATTCAAGCTCATGCGCATGATACATGTCGGGCGTGCCGCCGACACTCACCGTCTTCGCCTCGAGCCCCGAGCGCTTGAGCGCTGCGAGCGCCTCCGCGATCCAGGCGCGGGTGCGCGCGACCTTGCCCTTCTCGGGGTAGACCATCAGCCCGCCGAAGGCGACGCCGCGCGTGTTGGCGATGCGCTCGGCGAGCGCCACCGCCTCATCGGCGCTCTGCACGCCGCAGCGCCCGGTGCCGGTGTCGCACTCGACGAGAAGCTCGATCCTCACGCCCGCTTCGCTTGCCGCGCGCGCCATCGCATCGGCGACCTCGGTCGAATCCGTCACCGCGCTCATTCGGATGCGCTTGGCGAGCGCGGTCAGGCGCTTGAGCTTCGCTTCTCCGACGATGGGAAACGTCATCAAGATGTCGGTGATGCCGCCATCCGCCATGACCTCGGCTTCACCGAGCTTCTGGCAGGTGATGCCGACCGCGCCGAGCTCGACCTGGCGGCGCGAGAATTCGACGATCTTATGCGTCTTGATGTGAGGACGAAGCGCGATCTTCTTTTCGGCGAAATAATCCGCGGCACGCTTGAGATTGCGCTCGACCCGGTCGAGGTCGACGACCGGGGCGGGCGTGTCGATATCGTCGATGCGCATCGTGCTCATTTCGCGCCCATTTCCTTTTCGAGCCGGGTCAGCGCCCGATCAAACCGCTTGAACATCTCGTCGATCTCCCCTTCGGTGATGATGAGGGGCGGACAGAAGGCCATCACCTCGCCGATGCCGCGGATGACCAAGCCTTCCTCCTGAGCGAGATCCTGCAACCGCGGGCCGACGCTGCCGGGCTTCGCGAAGGGCGCCTTCGTCTCCTTATTGGCGACGAGCTCGATCGCACCGAGGAGGCCGATGCCGCGCGTTTCCCCGACGAGCGGGCGCGAGGCGAAGGAGTGCAGACGCTTGAGGAAAAGGCGCGACATCTGCGCCGCATGACCCACGAGGTCGCGCTCCTCGAAGATGTCGAGATTTTCGAGAGCCACTGCCGTCGCGACCGGATGTCCGGAGGCGGTGAAGCCATGCCCGAAACTGCCGATCTTCGCCGAATTATCGGCGACCGCCTGATAGATCTTGTCGGAGACGAGCACGGCCGAGAGGGGCAAGTAAGAGGAGGTGATGGCCTTCGAGAGCACGAGGATGTCCGGCGTGATGCCGAAAAGCTCGCAGGCAAACATCTTGCCGGTGCGCCCGAACCCGCAGATCACCTCGTCGGCGATGACCATCACGTCATGCTTGCGGCAGACGGCCTGGATCTTCTCCCAATAGCCCTTGGGGGGCACGATGACGCCGCCCGCGCCCATCACCGGCTCGCCGATGAACGCCGCCACCGTCTCGGGGCCTTCCTTGCGGATCATCTCATCGAGCTCTTCGGCGAGCCGCGTGGCGTAGGCTTCCTCGCTCTCGCCTGGAAGGGCGTGGCGCCAATAGTGAGGCGTGGACACATGCTTCATCATCGGCAGCGGCAGGTCGAAATCGCGCTGGTTGACGGGCAGGCCCGTGAGACTCGCCGCCGCGATGGTCACGCCGTGATAGGCGCGTTGGCGCGAGATGAATTTCTTCTTTTGCGGACGGCCGATGGCATTGTTGTAATACCAGAGGAGCTTGATGGCGAAGTCGTTAGCCTCCGAGCCCGAGCTCGTGAACTGAGCCTTGGTGAGGCCCTTCGGCGCCATCTTGACGAGGCGCTCGGCGAGATCGATCGCGACCGGGTGCGATTTGTGATTGAACGAGTGGTAATAGGGCAGCTTCTGCATTTGGCGGGTGGCCGCGCGCACCAGCCTTTCCTCTCCGAAGCCGACGGCGACGCTCCAAAGGCCCGCGAGCCCTTCGATATATTCCTTGCCCTGATCGTCATAGACGTAGACGCCTTTGCCCCGCTCCATGATGGTGGGGCCGATCTCCTCATGGCGTCGCGCATTGGTCGCCGGATGGAAGTAATAGGCGATATCGCGGGCCGCTTGGGAATTGGGCTTGTCGTCCATGAAGAGCACCTCGCAAGATAAACCTCGGGCGCGGCATTCAAGGCGAACGCCGGGGATAAACAAGATATAAACCGCCGATCGCCGTGGCGCCAGCGCTTCCGGCGCAGCGCATGGCTGCGCGCGGCGCATTCATGGCCGCGAGACGGTTCCCCTAGGCCACGAGCCTCAACCCGGCGATGCCGGCGATGATGAGCGCGATGCAGGCGAGACGAGCCGCGGTCGCGGGCTCGGCGAAGAGGTAGATTCCGAGCGCTGCCGTGCCCACCGCGCCGATGCCGGTCCAAACCGCATAGGCCGTTCCGATGGGCAGCGACTTCAGCGCAAGACCGAGGAAGCCGAGGCTGAACGCCATTCCGACGACGGTCACGAGCGAGGGAATGAGGCGGCTGAAACCTTGCGTGTATTTGAGCGCGACGGCCCAGCTCACCTCGAACAATCCCGCGATGAAAAGATAGGCCCAGGCCATGACGAAGCTCTGTCAAAGGCAGGGCCGTCCCCACCGGAATTGGCGAAAATGCGAGGTCGTCCTCGCGGCTTCAAGATGACGATTTTCCAAAAATCCGCAAGTCGGCTCTGGAAATCGCGGCTCTGGAAATCCCGGCTCTGAACATGGGCATGGGGGAGACGAACGCCCAAACCTTTGTGCTTCGCGGCGTGCGGCTTCAGAACCTCTTTGCCGAGAAAGGCGCGATGTCGAAGGCCGCCGGGCGGCCGAGAAGCAGATCGCCGATCGCCTGCCCGGTGATCGGGCCGTTTGAAAGCCCGATATGGCCATGGCCGAAAGCGAAGAAGAGCCCACGATGGCGCGGCGCTTCTCCGATCACGGGAAGCCCGTCCGGCGTCGAGGGCCTGGCGCCGAGCCAAGGCTCGTTCTCGACAGGCGCGCCGAGCGCGAGCGTGCCGCGCGCCGCGCGCACCGCCGCATCGATCTGCGTCGTGTCCGGTGGCGCGCTCAAAGGGGCAAGCTCGACGCCCGAGGTGACGCGCACGCCTTGGCGCATCGGCGCGAGCATATGGTAGCCGCCGCTGTCGTGGATGGGGCGGTTGAGCGGTGGCCCTTCTCCGGGCGCGAGATGCAGGTGATAGCCGCGCTCGACGGCAAGCGGGAACCGGTAGCCGAGCGCGCGGGTGAGGCCATGCGACCAGCCGCCGGCGGCGATCACGACCTTGCGCGCGCGAGTCTCGCCGCCCGCAAAGCGTGCGACAAAGCCGTCACCCTCGGGGCACAGCTCCTCGACCGTCACCTGCGCGATGCGCCCTCCCCCATCGACGAAAAGCTTGCGATAAGCTTCGACGAGGCCGCCGGGATCGGACACGGAGCCGGTCTCCGGATAGAGCACGCCCTTGGCAAAGGAGCGCTTCAATGCCGGCTCGAGCTCATTGAGGACGGAGCCTTCGATCACCTCGAATTTGACGCCGTGCTCCAGAAGGATCTCACGCTCATGAGCGGCGTTGTCGAACGCGGCCTCGGTCCGATAAAGCCGAAGCATGCCTTCCCGCTTGATGAGGGCGGTGGCCCCGGCGCGCGTCGCAAGATGCGTATGCGCATCGAAGGCGCGGCTCGTCAGGCGATCGAGCGCGGTCGCCGCCCGCCGCAAGGCGCGCATGTTCGCGGCCTTCATGAAAGCCAAGATCCAAGGAGCGATGCGGGGAAGCTTCGCATAGTGCAAGCGCAAGCCCGGGTCGCGATTCAGGAGGTAGCTTGGAAGGTTCTTCCACAAGCCGGGTCCGGACATCGGGAAGAGCGAGCTTCGCGAGATGCAACCGGCGTTTCCATAGCTCGCGCGGCGGCGCGCTTCACCGGGATCGCAAAGGAGGACGGCGAGGCCGCGCTCCTGGGCGCTGAGCGCGCAGGAGATGCCGACGATGCCGCCGCCCACGACGAGAGCGTCCACTGCCCCTTCCGCCATGATCCGATGCTCCGCTGCGCGTGGTTTCTCGCGTTCTTCCAGGATCGATTTTCGAGCGTCTCTTCAGCACGCGCCGGGCACGAAAGTCCAGGCTTTCGAAGCTCGTGCATGTCGGGCATGGCGACAATTGCTGTCGAGCCCAACGATCGGATATGGCGTGTCGACGCGCAAACTCCTGGCCGAGCTTGTCCCATGACCGCCCATTCCGTTCTGCGTGAAATCTGGCGCTCGGTCGGCGCGCCCGACGACCTCCTCGATGACGTCGTGCTCACCGGCTCCGGTCCCGTCTTGCCATCCTCCTTCAAGATCGGCGTTGCCGCGCAGGCGAGCGTCGCGGCTTCCGCGCTCGCGGCGGCCGATCTTTGGCGCCTCCGGTCAGGGCGCCGGCAATCGGTCAGCGTCGATCGGCGCCGCGCCGCGGTCGAGTTTCGCAGCGAGCGCTATCTGCGCGTCGACGGAAAAGCCGCGCCTGAGCCTTGGGACAAGATCGCCGGTCTTTATCGATGCGGCGACGGCGGCTTCGTGCGCCTTCACACCAATTTTCCCCATCATCGCGACGGCGTCCTCGCCCTTCTCGATTGCCCGCACGACCGCGATGCGGTGGCGCGAGCGCTCAAAGGGTGGAATTCCTTCGCGTTCGAGGAGAAGGCCGCAGAAGCCGGAATGGTGGTCGCGGCCTTGCGCTCCTTCGACGAGTGGGACGCGCATCCGCAATCGACGGCGCTGTCTGGCCTCCCTTTGGTCGCGATCGAGAAGATCGGAGAGGCGAAAGCCGAGCCCCTGGCACCCGCCGAGCGCCCCCTCTCGCGCGTGCATGTGCTCGATCTCACCCGCGTCATCGCAGGCCCGGTGTGCGGGCGCACCTTGGCGGCCCATGGCGCGGACGTGCTTCTCGTTACCGCGCCCCATCTCCCCTCCATCGAGACTTTGGTGATCGACACCGGACGCGGAAAACGCTCGACGAGCCTCGACCTGTGCGACGAGGCGCAAAGGCAAACGCTCCGGGCGCTGCTTTCGCAGGCCGACGTCTTCATCCAGGGCTACCGCCCCGGCGCGATCGCGGCGCGCGGCTTCGGACCGCAAGAGGCCGCAACGCTTCGCCCGGGCATCATTTACGTCTCGCTTTGCGCCTATGGCCAGAAAGGCCCCTGGTCCGGGAGGCGCGGCTTCGATTCGCTCGTGCAGACGGCATCTGGTTTCAATGATGCGGAAGCGCGCTCGGCGGGGAGCGATCTGCCAAAACCGCTTCCAGCCCAGGCGCTCGATCACGCGACAGGCTACCTCATGGCCTTCGGCGCCATGACGGCGCTCGCGCGCCGCGCGCGGGAGGGTGGAAGCTGGCATGTGCAGCTTTCACTTGCCCGCACCGCGCAATGGCTGAGAGGCCTCGGCCGCGTCGAGAACGGCTTCGCATGCCCCGATCCCGGCGAGGATGATGTGACGGAATTCCTGGAAGAGAGCCCGTCGGCGTTCGGGCAGCTGAGGGCCGTGCGGCACTCGGCCTTGCTGGCTGAAACACCCGCTCGATGGGAAAGGCCCTCCGTGCCCCTCGGCACCGATCCGCCGGCTTGGCTGGATTGACGCGGTGGCACGTCGTTCTGTGGCTCAGCCGCTCACGGGCAAGGAAGGCAGTCTCTGCGCACTCCCTCTACCCGCCTAAGCGTGACGTCTTCCTCCCTCGTCCTGCGCGGGCTTGGCCCGCGCATCCACGTTTTTGTTGATGCGGCCAAGGAAGGCGTGGGTGACCGCAACAAGTGCGGTCATGACGCACTGGGATGAGCGCCGGCACGTTATGACCAGCGGCCGCCCCTTGCATGATGCGCACCCCCACCCGCCTCACCCAAGCGTGAGGCCGCCATCGACAGGGATGGTCGCGCCCGTGATATGGGCGGCCTCGTCCGAGAGCAGGAAGGCGATGGTTGCCGCGACCTCGTCCGGCATGGCGAGCCGCCCTTGCGGGTTGCGTTTGGCGACCTCGTCCCAAGCCGAGCGCGGCAAGGCGCCGAGCTTGTCTTCATCCTTTCGGGTGAAGCCCGGCACAACGATGTTGACGGTCGTCCGCGTCGACGAAAGCTCGACCGCGAGGCTCTTCGCCAGGGCTTCGAGCGCCGCCTTGGCGGCGGCGGAAGCTGGGAAGAGCTCGCCTTTGCGAAAGCGATGCGCGACGAAGGAGGACACCACGACCACCCGGCCGCGCGCCGAGGCTGAGAGAGAGGCGAGCGCGGCATTCGCGATCTCGAGAAAGGCGCCCGGCATGGCCCGCAAAGAAGCTTCGAGATTGTCCCGCGTGAGCTCGCCGAAGCCACGGCGATCGGCAAAGCCCGCATTGTGGACGATCTGATCAAGGCGGCCGAAAGAGGCGAGCGCCTTGTGGACCGCTGAGGCGCCGATCCCCTCCTCGGCGAGATCGCCCAAAACGGTTTCGACGCGAGCCCCCTGCTCGCGGCAGGATTGCGCGACCGAATGGAACCTCGCGCGGTCCGCTTCGTCCTTGCCGCGAGCGTGCAGCAAGAGCGCGCCCTGCGCTGAAGCAAGACGCCGCGCGAGCGCGGCCCCGATGCCGCTGCCGGCGCCCGTGAT
>DASZIL010000187.1:0-11709 GCA_035949255.1 Beijerinckiaceae bacterium
TTACGATCCTTATCCCCTCGCGCGGGCGCGCACGAGGTAATTGTCGTAGGCGACCTCGCCGACCTGGAACCACAGATATTCGTCGTTGCGGAAGGCCATGTAGGCGGAGAGAATTTTTGCAAATTGCGGGTCGCTCGCCGAAATCTCCGCGTAGACGGCGTTGGCCGCCGCATTTGCCGCGTCCATGATCTCGCCGCCGAAAGGCTTGAGCTTCGCGCCATCGACGACGAGCTTCTTCAGCGCGTCCGGGTTGCGCGCATCATATTTCGCCTGCATCGACGTGCCCGCGAGCGAGGACGCCGCGGTGAGAATCGCCTGATAGCTCGAGGGGAGGTCGCCCCACTTCGCCTGGTTGACCAGGATGTGAAGCGCATTCGAGCCTTGTTGCCAGCCCGGAAAATAATAAGCGGGCGCGACCTTCTGAAGGCCGAGGCGCTCGTCGTCATGCGGGCCTGCCCATTGCGCCGCATCGAGCGCGCCGCTCTCGAGCGCCGATTTGATCTCACCCGCCGGCGTCGCCACGGCGACCCCGCCGAGCTTCTCGAGAACCCGGCCCGAGAGGCCGCCGATGCGCATCTTGAGCTCGTTGAAATCCGCGGGCGTCTTCACCTCCCTGTGAAACCAGCCGCCCATCTGGGCGCCGGTATTGCCGCAGCTGAGCGCCACCGCGCCGAAAGGCTTCAACACCTCGTCGACAAGCTCGCGCCCGCCGCCCTCGGTCCACCAGGCGGCCTGCTGGCGCGCGTTAAGGCCGAAAGGCACGCCCGTTGCAAAAGCGAGCGCGGGCTCATGCGTGGCGAAAAGGTTGAGCGCCGTATGCGCAATCTCGATCTCCCCCGATTGCACAGCCTCCAACGCCTGCAACCCCGGCTTGATCTCGCCCGAAGCGAAGACCTCGATCTGAAAGCGCCCGCCGGTCGCCGCGGCGACCGCGCTCGCGAACACCTTGGCGCTTTCCTGCACGATGTCGAAGGTGCTCGGAAAGCTCGAGGTGAGCCGCCATTTCAGTTCCGGCGAAGCTTGGGCGAGCGCCGGCTTTGCGAGAACCGTGGCCGCACCGAGCGTCGAACCTGCGAGAAACAGCCGGCGTTTCATATCGATCTCATTCCTGTCCTTGCGATTCCATCGCGACGTAATCGTCCCGTGACATGAACAAGTCACGACTTCAGGGCGCGATTGCGGCGGCGCCCGGCGATGGTAGCGCCTTTACGGCAAGCAGATCACGAAAATGTTACCGCGTATCGAAGCCAGCCGATTTTCGTCTTCAACGCTATTTAAGCGCTTCTTTCACACGGCGTGCGATGTCCCGGTAGGCGGCGGTGATCGGGCTCGACGGTTGCGACACGACGATGGGCTGCCCGCTGTCGGAGGTTTCGCGAAGCGCAAGCTCGAGCGGGATCTCGCCGAGGAAGGGCACGCCGATGCGCGCCGCCTCTCTTCGCGCGCCGCCATGGCCGAAAATATCGTGACGCGCTCCGCAGTTCGGGCAAATGAACATGCTCATATTCTCGATGATGCCGAGAATTGGCGCGTTGACCTTGCGGAACATCTCGACGCCGCGACGCGCATCGATGAGCGCGAGGTCCTGGGGCGTCGAAACGATCACCGCGCCGGCAAGCACGATCGATTGAGCGAGCGTGAGCTGCGCGTCGCCGGTGCCGGGCGGCATGTCGACCACGAGCACGTCGAGCGGCTCCCAGGCGACTTCGCGCAGCAATTGCTGCACCGCGCCGGCGACCATCGGCCCGCGCCACACCATCGCGGTGTCCTCGGAAACGAGAAAGCCCATCGACATGATCTTGAGGCCATGAGCCTCGAGCGGCCGGATGACGCGCGTTTGCGTGACCTCGGGCTTTCCCTTGAGGCCGAAGAGTCGCGGCATGGAAGGGCCGTAGATGTCGGCATCGAGAATGCCGACGCGGAGCCCCTCCCCGGCGAGAGCGAGCGCGAGATTGGCCGCGGTCGTCGATTTGCCGACGCCTCCCTTGCCGCTCGCGACCGCGATCACGCGCTCGACACCCACGATCGGCGTGCGTGATTGCGCGGGGCCTGCCCGCACTCTTGCGGGTTGCCCGCTCGGGCGTGCCGAAGGCGGGCCAGCTTGCGCCGACCTCTCCGCCGTGAGCGTGACCAGCACGGTGCTCACGCCTTCGAGCGACTTCACGGCGCGTTCCGCGGCAAGGCGCATGCCTTCGAGCGCTGCCGATTGGGCCGGATCGCCGGTGATGGAAAATACGACCCGCCCGTCCGAGATCATGATGTCGGAGAGCGCGCCTGATTCCGGAAGGGTGGTCTTCCCGTCCGGCCCGGCGACGCTCGCCAACGCGGCGATGATCTCCTCTTTGGTCAACATGGCGCGAACCTCCGAAGGCGGTCTAACGATCGGGGCGGCCCTTCACAAGCACACAGGATCGTGCGCGCCCAAAGCCATGGGACCGGTTGCCAACTTGGCGCCATGCTGGCTTTATCGCAAATCCCCGCGACGGGATGGAAATCATGCACCCAAACAGGGGCCGGGAGGGATGTCCACTGCCTATCCATGCTTCACTGGCGTCCGAAACCGACGGTTCGACATTTTTTCAAGGGCGAGGCGCGGGCTCGGCGCCTCGCCGCGCGCGACGCTTTCTCTGCGTCGCGTCGCGCAACCTCGCCCGTCTCACCCTCGCCATTGCGCTCGCTGGCTTTGCCCCTGCGCAACATGCCCTCGGCGATCCCGCCAAGGCGGCGCAAGAGGAGAAGCCGCTCGTGCTGCTGACGGAGGCCGCCCATCCGCCTTACGCCTATCTCAGCGAGAAAGGCGAGATGGTCGGCTTCGAGATCGACCTCATGAACGCTATTTGCGCACGCATCAAGCGCTCCTGCCTTTTCAAGCATCGCGAATTCGACCGCCTCGTGCCGTCCCTCCTCGCGGGCAAGGGTGACGCCATCGTCTCGAGCCTCGACATCACCGATGAGCGCCGAGAGAAATTCACCCTGTCGGAACCTTACTTTCGCATGCCGGCGCTCTTCGTCGCGCGCAAGGACGAGGTCCCCAAGGCGCTCACCCCTGAAGCTTTGGCCAATGTCTCGATCGGCGCGCTGCGCGACAGCCCGTTCGCGAGCCTCGTCGAAAACCGATTTCCGGATTCGCCCCTCTCCACCTATGCGACGCAAATCGAGGCCAATCTTGATCTTGCGGCCGATCGCGTCGATCTCGTCATCGGCGACGAGATGAGCTTGCGCGACTGGCTGAAGACCGCGCCCGAAGCGAGCTGCTGCACGGCCGCGGGCCGCGTCGACGATCCCGAACGGATTGCCGGCGAAGGCTTCGCCATCGTTGTTCGCAAAGGGGACGACGGGCTCAAGCAAAAATTCGACGCCGCGCTGAAAGAGCTGCGCGGCGATGGCAGCTACGCGACGATCGCGCGCCGATATTTCGATTTCGATCCCCTATAGGCAAAGCCGCAAATTTTGCGCAGGATGGGAGAAGCCCATGGGAGAAGGCTCAGGGACGGGCGCTGGTTTTTTGGCGTTCGGCCAATTCGACAGGCTTTGCCGTGAGGCTTTGGAGTTCGTTTTTCGTGAAGTCCCGCGAGCTTGAGCGAAATCAGTTACGGCGCGCCGTCCGCAACGGCGAAGATGAGAATGAGGAGATGAGAATGAAGACAATGAAGCTCTTGGCCTTGTTGGGACTGGCATCGTGCCTCATGGCCTCGGCGGCAAGCGCCAAGGAATGGAAAACGATCCGCGTCGGCATGGATGCGAGCTACGCTCCCTTCGAAAGCGTCGACCCCTCGGGCAAGATCGTCGGCTTCGAGGTCGATTACGCCAATGCGCTTTGCGAGCGCATGAAGGTCACCTGCACCTTTCAGAACCAGGATTGGGACGGCATCATCCCGGCGCTTCTCGCCGGCAAATTCGACGCCATCTTTTCCAGCATGAACATCACCGACGAACGCAAGAAGAAGGTCATGTTCTCGGATATGTACTACGCGACCCCGATCGTCTTCGCCGGGCAGGCCTCGAACAAGAGCGACGACGTCTCGCCGGCCGCGCTCAAGGGCAAGACCATCGGCACACAATCCTCGACTATTCATGCCAATTTCCTCGAGGCCTTCTACAAGGACTCGAACATCAAGCTCTATCCGACGCAGGATGAGCCCAACCTCGATCTCGCCAGTGGCCGCATCGATTATGTCGTCGGCGACGGCCTCGTCGAAGCGGATTTCTTCGAGAAGAAGGGCAATGGCTGCTGCCGCGTCATCTCGGAGATCAAGCGTGTGCCGGGCATCCACGGCCCCGGCGTCGGCGCCGCCATGCGGCCCGAAGACGCCGAACTTCGCGACATGATCAACAAGGCGATCGCCGAGGTTGACGCGGACGGCACCTACAAGAAGCTCGAAGCGAAATATTTCAAGCAGGACATCCGCGGCAAGCAGGTCACGAACTGAGCAACCCGTGAACCGAGGCCCGTGAGTCTCATGCCAAGCTGGCCCCGTCGAGGAGGAGGCAAGGTTCGATGAACTGGTTCAGCCTTCTCTTCGGGCCGAACGGCTGGGGCGGCCTCATGCTCGAAGGCGCCGTCGTCACCATCCTCCTGGCGGTGACGTCGGTGCCCTTCGGCTTCGGCTCCGGCCTTGCGCTCGCCGTTCTCAAGCTCTCGTCGAACCGCGTCGTGCGCGCCTTGTGCGAGGGCTTCACGACCTTCTTCCGGGGAATTCCGGATCTTCTCTCGCTGTTCATCGTCTATTTCGGGCTGCAAGCGCTAATCGACCGCCTGAGCAAGCTCTTCGGGCTTTCATCCGCGATCGAGCTCAACGCCTTCTTCGCCGGCGTCATCGCGCTCAGCGTGGTCGTTGCCGCCTATTCGAGCGAGGTCTGGGTCGCCGCGCTCAAGGCCGTGCCGAGAGGCCAGCATGAAGCCGCGCATTCGCTCGGCCTCGATACCCGTAAGACCTTCTTTCTGGTGCTGATGCCGCAACTCATCAGGGTCGCCTTGCCGGGCCTCGGCAACATCTGGATGGTCCTTCTGAAGGACACCTCGCTGATCTCCACTCTCGCGGTCATCGATCTTCTGCGGGCAGCGTCCGAGGCGAGCAAGAACACGACGAGGCCGATCCTCTTCTATTCGGCAGCCGCCGCCATCTATCTCGTCTTCAGCATTCTCTCGGGGCTGGTGCAGAGCAATCTCGAACGGCGGGCCAATCGGGGTTTCGTGTGATGCTCCAAACCCTTTATGACCAAGCGGCGAACCTCTTCAATTTCGAGATGATGTCGCGCTATGGCTGGCGCCTCGTCGGCGGCGTCTGGATCACGGCTCAGGTCGTCACGATCTCGGTGACGCTCGGTTTCCTCCTCGCCTATCCGATCTGCCTGGCGCGCATGTCGCGCAACAAGCTCCTGTCGGGCGCCGCCATCTCCTACGTCACCTTTTTCCGCGGCACGCCGCTTCTGTGCCAGCTCTACCTCGTCTATTACGGCGCGGGCGAGATACGCCCCTTGCTCACCGATATCGGCGTCTGGTGGCTATTCCGGGAAGCCTTCGTGTGCTGCATCTTCGCCTTCTCCTTGAACACCGCTGCCTATCAGGCGGAAATCATGCGCGGCGCGCTGAATTCCGTGAGCAAGGGCCAGATCGAGGCTGCGGCCGCGCTCGGCCTTTCGAAATACCGGATCTCGCGCCACGTCGTCTGGCCGCAAGCCTTCATCGTGGCGCTGCGTCCCTTCGGCAATGAACTCATCGCCATGATCAAATCGAGCGCGCTCGCCGCCATCGTGACCTTGCTCGACCTCATGGGCGAGACGCGCTTCATCTTCGCGCGCACCTTCGACTTCCTGATCTATGTCTACGCGGCGATCATCTATCTCGTCGTCGTTGAGATCATTCGCCGCGTTTGGGACTTGATCGAGCGGTCATGTTCGCGGCATCTCATCGCCGCAACACCTGCAACGCAATCGCGAGGTCAAGATGAAAGTCGCATTTCTGGGGTTGGGCGTCATGGGCTTCCCCATGGCGGGTCACCTCAAAGCCAAGGGGCATGAGGTCACCGTCTACAACCGGACGCCCGCCAAGTCGCAAGCCTGGGTGAAGAAACACGGCGGGACAAGCGCGCCGACGCCGCGCGAGGCGGCGAAAGATCGCGAGATCGTGTTCGCCTGCGTCGGCAATGACGAGGATGTGCGCGCCGTTACGACAGGCCCCGACGGTGCCTTCCAGGGCATGGCCAAGGGCGCGGTCTTCGTCGATCACACGACCGCCTCGGCCGAGATCGCGCGCGAGCTCCACGCCGTCGCCGGCAAGCTCGGCCTCGGCTTCGTCGACGCGCCTGTCTCAGGCGGGCAAGCGGGCGCCGAGAATGGCGTGCTCACGGTGATGTGCGGCGGTGATCAGGCCCCTTACGCCAAGGTCGAGCCGGTGATCGCCGCATACGCGCGCTCCTGCCGCCTCATCGGCGCCCCCGGCGCCGGCCAGCTCACGAAGATGGTCAACCAGATCTGCATCGCCGGGCTCGTTCAGGCGCTCGCCGAAGGCATCCATTTCGCCAAACGCTCGAAGCTCGATGTGGAAGCCGTTCTCGAGGTGATCTCGAAGGGCGCCGCCGGCTCCTGGCAGATGGAAAACCGCGGCAAGACGATGAACCAGAACAAATTCGACTTCGGCTTTGCCGTCGATTGGATGCGAAAGGATTTGTCGATCTGCCTCGCCGAAGCGCGGCGCAACGGCGCCCAGCTCCCGGTCGCGGCGCTCGTCGACCAATTCTACGCGGAGGTCCAGAAGCTCGGCGGACGCCGCTGGGACACCTCCTCACTGCTCGCTCGCCTCGAAGAATGAGCTGAGGGCAACGTCCCGCGGCGAAACCCGGCGGGACGTTGCTCCTCCATTTCAGCACTTGCCCTGGGCGTGCTCCAGCGGCGTGCAAGGCCTGCTCGGCGCTTGCGGCCTTGGCGGTGGCGGTGCCGGGCGCGCGACGGGCGGTGGGGCCGGTCGAGCCGCAGGCGGAGGCGCCGGCCTTGCCACGGGCGGAGGTGCCGGCCTTGCCACGGGCGGAGGCGCCGGCCTTGCCACGGGCGGAGGCGGTGCAGGCCTCGCCACAGGCGGCGGCGCTGGCCGTACTACGGCTGGCGGCGGTGAAGGCCTTACCACTGCCGCAGGCGGTGGCGTTCTAATGGCTGGAGCAGGCTTGGCGGGCGCTGGAGGGGGCGTAGGCTTCGCCAACGGCGCCGGGGGCGCGGCGGGTCTGACCGGCGGCTGCGCCACCGCTTTGCCGCCCGGCGTCACGAGAGGGGGCTGAGGCGCCTGGGGCTGTACCGGCGCGGCGCCCGACGGTGTCGGCAACGGTTTTGCCTCGGGAGCCGGCGGCTTTCCCGGCTGGGATTGCTGGCCCGGCACGGTGCCTGGCTGCGGCGGCATCTTCGGCAGTTGGCCAGGACCCGCCGGAACCGGAACCGGCAACGGCTGCACGCCGGAGGGCTTCGGCTGCTGCCCTGCGGCGCTGGGCGCCGCGGCCCCCTTCGGCGGCAATGTCTTGAACTGTCCCTGCCCGCTCAGCGGACCCGCCGGCGCCGGAGCCTGAGCGGCCGCGGGCGCTTGCTTGCCCGGCGCGAAGATCACGGGCTTCGGCGGCACGGCAAGCGGCAGGGGCGGCACCTTCCCCGGAACCGGGATCGGGACGGGAACGGGAACCGGGATGATGCGCGCCGGGAGCGGCACCGGGCTCGGCGCCGGCAAGACGGCGACCGCTGTCGGGCGCGGCGGCGGCAGACGGTAGAATTCGATGACCGCCGCGGGCAAGATCACGATCGGCGGCGGCGGAGGAGGCGGCAGGGCGTACCAGCGATCATAGGGGATGAGATCCTCCGTCACCTCGGCGAGAGGGGGTGGCGCAATATCGTATTCCTCTTCGTAGAATGTCGCGGGCGGGCTGAAGGGCTCGCTGAGCAGGCTGAGCCGGTAGCGCGCCTCTTCGGCATGAGCCCCTCGGGAGTAATGCCGCAGATAGGTCCAATAAGCCTCGGGCGTGCCTCGCGTCACCGTGCGCCGCCAGAAGAAGGCCTCGCGCCGCGCCGCGATGATCGCGCGGGCGCGCCTCGCGAGCGGCCCTTCAGGATAAGCGGCGAGGAACTCTTCATAGCCGTCGATCGTGTCGCGCTCGATCGCGAGCGAGAACGCATCATCGACCGCAAGTTGGCCGAGGGGCCGACCGCGCAAAGCGGCAAGCGCCGGGGGCTGCGCCACAGGCGTCTCGGGCGTGAAGAAGGTGAAATCGCTCGTGACGCCCGAGACATTCCAGGGCAATTGGCCGCCCTTGGTTTCCTCTTGCACGCGCAAGCGCGTACGCGCAAAGAGCTCGTTGAGGGACAGCCCGGGCACGCGAACCATCTCCGCGAGCGCGCTCGCGAAGGCGCCGTAGCCTTCCTTCTGCTCTTCGATCACATAGCCCGGCTGCTGCGAGAGGGCGACGAGGAGCCCCGGCTGCGGATCGAGCGTGGCGAGGCCCGGCGCGATCTGAGGCGCGATACGGAAGGGCAAGGGGCGCGCCAGATCGAGGATCGCGATATGCGCGGCGCCCGGAACCGATTGAAACTGCGCCAGGAGCTCGTTCATCGAGATCGTCTCGACGCTGATCGCGTCGATTTTGTCGAGCCTTGCATCCGTGGGAATGAATCGATTGTCGCCGTCGGCTTGCAAGCCGAGGCCCGAGAGATAGATCACCGCGACGGCGTTCGGGCCCGCCTGCCCGAGCTTTGCGAAGAAGGTGGCGGCAAGGCTCTCGAACCCGGTCCGATCGACATCGCGCCCCCCGGTCACGTCGAAGCCGGCTTGCTGGAGTTGATAAGCGATCAAGCCCGCGTCATTGACAGCCGTGGTTTCCGGAGCGGCCGCCGCATTCGCGTAAGCGCCCTCCCCGACCACCAGAGCAAGCCGCGGCTGGCGCGCGGCTGAAACCTGTGCCATCGCCGCCGATGCGGCAAAGAGCATGGCGAAGGCCACGATGGCAGCCCGGCAATGCCAGCGAATCATGGCGCACTCCTCGTTTTCCCGTCGTCGAGCCCAATTATCGCGAAGGCCCTGAACGACCTATGAACCGGCCTTGCCCCAACGTTCGCCAGGACCTCATCTCGGACCGGCAAGAGCGTCCCCTTCGAGCTCGGCTCAGAGCTTTTCCGACGGATGGAAAGATTTCGACGGGACCCTTCGCTTAGTCCCCATCAAGCCCCGCACCTTTTGACGAAGATGCGGCACGAGCTCTGCATCGAACCAGGGATGAGCCGTCAACCAAGCATTGTTGCGCCAGGAAGGATGAGGCAAAGGCAACAGCGCAGGGCGATGGCGCCCATCGAGAATCTCGCGCCAACGGCTCACCGTCGCGGTGAGCCCGTCCTTGGCCGCGGCGCCGAGATGCCAGGCTTGCGCATAGTGGCCGATGAGCAAGATGAGCTCGATCCGCGGCAGCTCGGCAAAAATGCGGTGACGCCAGGCCGGGGCGCATTCGCGCCGCGGCGGCAGATCGGCGCCCTTGGCGTCTTGCCCGGGAAAGCAATGTCCCATGGGCACGATCGCCACCCGGCTCGCGTCGTAAAAGCTCGCTTCATCGAGGCCTAGCCAGGCGCGCAGCCTCTTGCCGGAGGCATCCGTGAAGGGGCGCCCGGACAGATGCACGCGCGTGCCCGGCGCCTGGCTTGCGATGCAAAGCCGCGCCGCCGCCGAGGCTTGGATCACGGGCCTTGGCTCATGCGGCAAAGCCTTGCCGTAAAGCGGAGCATCCCGGCAGATGCGGCAGGCCGAAAGCTCGCGCAGGAGATCGTCGAGTTTGGCCATGTCAAAGCGACCGAGCTAGCGCGAACGTGATCGCCCGCCCCGTGGACAGCGCCCCCGCACTTAAGACAACAAGAACGAAAACCAATCGAGGATCCGGTCCGGAAAAGCTCCATGCGGAGCTCCGCAGGCCGGGCGGGGACCAACCATGATGAGACAAGCCGTTTTCTCCACGAAATTTCGTGCGCTCTTTTGCTGCGTCACGTTGATGCTCGCCGGCTGCGCGACTGTGCCGCCGCCCTCCATGTCCGTCGACGAGATCGCCTCCTTCAAGCTCGTCGGGGTCGAGGTTCATGGCGTCGAGGTGATTCGCTCCTGGCCGGTCGAGGAAAAGCATTTCCTGGCGACCAATACCGACCCCGAGATCGCACGCCGGCTTCCCGACGAAAGCGCCCAGAATTTTCCTGCGGTCCAAGCCTTTTTCCAAGCCGCGCTTCAGCGAGTTTTCACCGCTCAACTCGAAAGCATGCTGGCCCCCGTGATGCGCGGGACGCGACCTGTAAAGGTAATCGTTACTCTCAAGCAGTTCGATGTTCCATCCGTGGTGCGCCGTGTCCTGATCGATCAATACGCCAAGATCCAGGCGACCATAGATCTCGTTGACATCAAAACGAACGCGCTCATCCTTTCCTATCCCGGTCCCTATCGCCAACAGTTTTTGCTTGGCGGATTGAGCGCGCCCATAGCGGACGCCATCGCCGGAGACTCCGACCCGGAAAATACCCTGATCGCGAACTATATCTTGGACTATCGAACCTGGCTCGCGACCAGGTAAGCTCGACGTCCGAGTGGAGGAGCTGGCATCGAGCGGGTAACCCATGACCATGCCGCGGAGTCCCTCATGCCAGCCCCGATCGCCCCGTTCCTGCCGGACCGCTTCCGCTCGGCGGTCCCTTTCTACGTCGAAGGGCGCCTCGACTATCCGCGTCGCCTCATCGAGAACGTAGCCGGGTGGCTCGGCATCTCGGCAAGCGACCGGGTGCTCGACCTGGGTTGCGGGCCGGGTTTCCTCGCCATCGCGTTTGCTGAGCTTGGCTGCACGTCAATCGGCATCGATCCCGACAAGGCGATGCTCGCCGCCGCCAAGGAGCTCGCGGCGGGGCGTGTCGTCCGTTGCGAGTTTCGTGAAGGCTCTTCCTACGATCTCAGCGCCGCGTTCGGCCCCGTCAAGCTCGTGACGATGGGGCGCTCCTTCCATTGGATGGACAGGGCCGCGACGCTTCTCGCGCTCGATGCCATCATCGAGCCTCAAGGCGCGATTGCCTTGTTTCGCGACCACCACATCAAGTGTCGGGAAAACAACTGGGTCGAAGCTTTCGAAGCGGCGCGGCTCAGCTTCGAGGATCGTGACGAATTCACCAAGCTTCGAAAATCCGGAAGGATCGACGGGCACGAAACCGTGCTCCTCAATTCGGCTTTCGCTCGCCTCGACGTCCTCGGCGTCGTCGAACCGCGCTCGCTCAGCATCGAGGCGTTGGTCGCGCGTGCCCTCTCCTATTCCGCTTCGTCGCCGGAAAAGCTCGGCGGCCGAAGACCGCAATTCGAGGCGGCCGTGCGCGAAGCCGTGGCGCCCTTCGCCAAGAACGGCTTCCTTACCGAGCTCGTCGAGTTCAGCGCCCTCATCGCCAAGCGGGCCTCCTCTCGGAGGTGAGAACCCGACGCCCTCGCAAATTTTGTCTTAACTGCCCGACTTCGGCACACAGCGCCGAATATGTGCCGGCGACGCAGAGAAGGCGCCAGGATCGTGGCCGAGTTCGGCAATTTTTTCGCGGGGGCTCATTCTCGTTCCCGTTCCGATCGTGAGTTCGCCAATTTATCACATCCTCGACTATCGGTTAGGTAATCTTTTAGAGCTGCCGGTCATTGTCATGTGAAACCGGCAGCGAAGATCAGCCATGGTGCGGGAACGTCGA
>DASZIL010000188.1:0-46736 GCA_035949255.1 Beijerinckiaceae bacterium
GCCATAGCATTTGGCTCCTGGCCCGCTTTCTCGGCCCACTCGCAGGCCCAGAAAATACGAACCCATGCGTCGGGGGTCTTGTAGACCGGAAACTGCTGCGGCTCGTGGCGCAGATAACGGCTGACCGTTTCGATGCAGATCGTGGGCGTTTGAGGTGGGCTCGCGGGCGTTTCAGGTGGGCTCAGCGCTTGTGCAGGCGGCGACATCTTCCCCAACTGGGTAGGCTGTTCGGTGAGCTTGGAGCAAAAAGCCACCGCCTGCGGCTCAGGGGCGGGCTGCGCCAAGGCCGCCGTGACGCCGAACGCGAGGAAGAGCAGGACGAGAAACTTGTTCACGGTCTCTTTCTCCTGCAAGCGTCGCGTGATGTTGTATCCCTTACGAGACCCCACATTCTCATTGACCCCTCCCTCTGCTTAATCATGCTCGGTCCCAGCGACCGCGAAGAGTGGCACAGTTTTGAGCCAGCTCAAAAACAATCTTGGTCGGTTTAGTGGAGCATTAAGACGATCTAGCCCATCCTTCTTCTGGCACAGGGTTCGCGTCCCCCACGCGGCCCCGCACAGCCTCGCCGGGGTTCCTCCCTTCAAGCTCCGGCGAGGCAACGCGGCCCAAAAGAAGAAAGCCCCGTCGCTCTTTCGAGGTGGGGCAATGAGACGGAAGTGCGGAGAAAGGGAGAGCGTCGGTAGGGCCGTTTAAAATTCGTCGGCTTCGAGAGGCCTAACGTGATTCACGACAAGCTTCGGCTTCACATCCTAAAGATGGAAGTAATGGAAGTAAGCATGGGCATAAGTACCCCTCTGAAGAGGGCGTTGCGTGGGGCTGTGCTGGTAAAACGAGCATCGAAGGCGATGCGTAACAACTTCGCTTGAGCCGCGCCTCGGGAGATTCGATCCAAATCCGCCAACACCAACAGTCGCCTATTGGGCCGGCATTCCAGCCGCGGCGCAATCTTTCCTATCGACAGACTTCCATCTCTGATAATTCGATTCATCTTTGGCCTGAAGATACGCAGCCGCAACCAGGCCAGCGTGAACGCAGATGTCGATTGTCGCCGTGACGGTTGGCAATCTCGTATTCTTGCACGGAATCCTGCGCAACCTTGGTTTCAATACGATACAGGTCCTGATCGGCCTGCTTTTCTAGGCCCCCACCAAAATAGTACCAAGCGAGTCCGCCGACTACAAGGATGCCTAACCAGCTCTTCGCGATTTCAGACGTTCAAGACTCCGCCGGACTTGTATTCGACATTTTTCATTCCCCTCGCCATCGAATGCGCCTGAGAAAAAATGCCCCAGCGCGGGAGGCGACCGAGGCAAGGGTGAGCCCTTTCCTGAAGGGTCAAGCCCATTCGAGCATGGCCTCGCGTCGCGCTCAATTACCCTTGCGGCTTACCTCAGACTGTACGACGGCAACGACGGCGACGCGCGCCCTGGCGGGCTTGGCTCGCTCTTCGGATCTTTAGGACTTTCACTTCCCGCTTTCGGCTGAACGTTCGGGCGGCGCGACCCCGCCGTGAGATCGCGGACTTACCGTCAGCAGCGTGGTCATTTGTTCAGTCCTCGCCCGCGCTCATTCGAGGCGGGGCAGTGAAGGGCGAGCGGTATCAGACAACCCTTACTCGCCCTTCGCAATGACATGACAGACGACCACGACAGATCGAGACAAGGCGATGTGGAAGTCTTGTCCCACGCGGTCCATGCGCTCGATGAGACCAAGAACTGCCGAAGCTGACGCCCCGTCGGAGGAAGACCGCCTTATTGTGTGAACCTGATCGCGCGCCGCGAAGGCGAGCGCGTGATCCTGCGGACGCGCGGCGGTTACAATTGGGCCGAGCGGTATCCGCGCATCGTGGCGGCGGTGATGGCGCTGCGCGTCAAGTCCATCGTGATCGATGGCGAGGTTGCCGTCCAAGGGCCTTGCCGGGGTAAGCGCTTGTTCGGGCGAAACCCCGATGGTAGCGTGGGCTACCGGGTTTTGCTTCAAAGGACGCTGGGTCATCATGCGCATTGCAGTCGTTGTCGCCGGTGTCGCTGTTTCGCTTGCAGCCGCAACCCCTGCATCCTCGGCAACTCGACCTGAAGCCAGCATCGGAGGCACATCCGATGTAGTCGGCTCAGCGGGCTTGGTCGTGCTCGCTCAGGCTTATCACACCGTAGTTCCGAAACACCATCCGATGTATCACCACTACAAACATCGCTATCGGGAGCCTAACCCCGGCAGGGGGAGAAGACGTTAGCGTTCATTGACGCCACCGAACGCCTCGAGATCGAGTCCCAGCGGTTGCAGCTTCCCACCCAATGCGGTGGGATGGAGCCGAGTGGTGACGCCGTATTTGTCGCGCCGCAATGCACGGTGCCAACCGCCTCAACGAAGCGGGCCTGTCGGATTTCAACGCCCTTCAGAACCGCAGGAATGACGGCTGGGCGAGCCTATTGGCGTTCGACGTGCTGGAGATCGATGGCGACGACCTTCGCGACCAGCCGCTCATCGAGCGGAGGGAACGGCTTCGCAAGCTTCTGGCGCGGCGCAATGATGGCGTTCAATTCGTCGAGCATTTGCAAGGCGACGGTGCAAAGATATTCGCGCACGCTTGTCGCCTTGGCCTGGAAGGCATCGTTTCTAAGCGTGCAGATTCTCCCCACCGAGCAGGACCGTCGCGGGTGTGGCTCAAGATCAAAAACCGTAATCACCCGTCCATTGAGCGGATCAAGGCCGCCATCGCGTCTGGAAAATTTCGGCGGCGGTAACTCACACCGGCTGCACGAGCCGTCCGCCAGGAAACAGCACCGAGTCTCATCGCAGAAGGCACATACGGCCCCTGCGGAGGTTCTCAAAACGGGCGTGACAGGGGAACGGGAGATCGAACGGGTCAGCGTCGGTGATGACACGAAGCTTCCCCCAACTCCCTGGCCGGGGCTATGGTCTCGTGAGGTTGTCCTTGGGAGGGGTGGGATGCGCGCAGCGGTCATAATCGCCACGGGCTTGGGTTTAGCACTGTTGCAGCCACGCCGAGGCTCAACAGCTTATTGACAAGACGATCTTCGGCATGGGCATGCGAAGCTGCGCCTATTGGCTACAAAACACGGTAAGTGAGAATGCCGGTGAACACTGGATTGACGGTTACTTGACCGGCGCAAACTCCTGGAATGGAAGCTACCCCCACGTGGGGGATGGTGTGGACAGTGTGGGCATCTACGCCGAGGTCAAGAAGCTCTGCTATGAGCATCCCTCGGAGAAGCTCGTGGTTGCGACGGGCAATGTTTGGATCATGCTTCGGGGGCAGAAGCGTTAGCGAAATGCTTTTGGTTGTTCTACTTCTTCATCACTGACTGCATGACTGTAGAAAGCAACAGGGTCGCGTTGGATAGCGCGCTCCATGTCCTTTTGCATCGCATCAGCGACCCGGTCGCTCGCACACTTATCGAGGGCCTTGGGGTTGAACGGCGAGCGGCCGAGAGACGGGAGACTTGCGTTAAGAGCGGTGGCCTGAGCCTCCTGCATGGCGTCACCGCCGTCGAATGTGCTCCACATGGCGAGCGATAAGATATTTTGCTGCCTCCAGTTCGCACATTCGGATTGGCGGTCAGCCGGGAGCTTTTTACAGAAGAAGTCAGAATTTGCGACAAAGAGCTGCACTTGGCTTTGATGCAGGAGGCGATCCGAAGCGTTGCCGGGTAAAAGCTTCGCGCTCGACCGAAGAGCCTCGACCCGACCGTCAGCCAGGTTGTAGAAGATGCAAGGCTGCCGACGCGCCTTATGGAACTATCGCCTCGGATAGATCGCGATAGTATCGGTTCTTATGGCGACGCGAGATGGGCAAAGCCCGTTACGGCGGAGCCCTGGACTACAACCCTGGCAGAGGAATTCCGATGGTGAAACCAGCGCAAACGGGTGAATTCCGCCCTCTCCCCGACGTCAACGAAAACGAACGTGAAAAGGCGATCAGACGAGTAGCAGATGCGGTTCATCGCATGAACGAAGCGATTATTCGCGCGGTAGACCAGGGAGTTTCAGTCGAATTGGTTCGGGTCTCGCGTTACCATGACGGAAAGGGAAATTGGGGCGATCAGGCAATTCCAACCGTAAGGGAGATGATGTCCAAATAGATTCCTGCTTTGGCTGGCGTCATCGGGGGAATTCGCAACTCGAATTGGCGCGAATAGTTCGCCGGCTAGTCGAGACCATTGGAAGCCGGCATTGATAAGGTCATGCGTCGCCCAAAACCAACGTCCTGCAAACCCCGCGCTGCATCAAGAGCCTCCCCCGGCCCTTCCAAGCGGGTCACCGAGGTGGTCGAAACGTGTTCCGCTTATTCACATTCCAACTCCGCTAGAATAGCCCGATAACTCCTTCCAGGGGTCTGAACGACATGCGCGCGTTTTATCATCCGGACCAAGCACTGCATGAGCAAATGCAATTCATGCGCTTTGGCAAGATCGTTGTGCCCAAGGATCTGCCGGAGCGGACAGAGCGATTACTTGTGGCGCTGCGCCGGCATGGGATCGTAGCCGAAATTCCCGCCGAGCATGGTATCGAGCCGATCTTGAAGGTCCACGACGTTGAATTCGTCGAATTCCTGGAGACGCTATGGGAACGCTGGAAGATGCTGCCAGAGCGTGGGCCTGAGGCTTGGCCAAACACCTTCCCTTATTGGAGCGGACGTCCCGATGAGAATTCCCGCCCTCCCTGCCGCCCGACCGGCCTCATTGGCCAGCTCGGCTGGTACCTCGGAGATCTTTCCGTGCCAGTCGGTGAGCATTGTTGGCGTTCGACGCTCCGCTCGGCGGGAACAGCAATTTCGGGTGCCGAGGCGATCCTCGCGGGAGAGCGGTGCGCTTACGCCTTGTGTCGTCCCTCAGGTCACCACGCTCGTTCCGATCGCGCCTCAGGTTTTTGCTACATCAATAACACGGCTGTGGCTGCTCAGCGTCTGCGGTCGAAATTCGAGAAGGTGGCAATCCTCGATGTCGATGCTCACCACGGCGACGGCACGCAGCAGATTTTCTATCGCCGCAACGACGTCTTAACGATCTCGGTACACGCCGATCCAACGAACTATTATCCGTTCTACACGGGCTATCCGGACGAAACTGGCAACGGGCCCGGTGAAGGCTTCAACCTCAACTTGCCCCTAAAACATGACAGCGGTGGCGCCGAGATGGCAGCGGCCGTGAAGAAGGCAGGCGAAGCGATCCGCATCTTCGGCGCGCAGGTGCTCGTTCTGGCACTTGGCTACGACGCCCACAAGGAAGATCCCATTGGTGTGCTGAAGCTGGACGCTTCCGATTTTGGGTGCGTCGCTCGGCTCGTGGAAGCCTTCGGACTGCCGACGCTGCTTGTGCAGGAAGGCGGCTATGCCATGGATGCGATTGCTGACTGCCTCGATGCTTTCTTGACGCAATTCGAGCGTCGGTCCAACCGTAGGGGCGCAACCCGGCACTGAAGGACCAAGCGCTGCGATCATATTGAGGAGATGCCGGTTTCCGGCGCGGGTGGAGTCTATTGGGTGGTCAATCGGTTTTCTCGAATCGACAACCGCTTCGTATCGTGCGTCCTCCGAAGGAGCGGCCGTGGGCGCCGGGATATTATTCCAACCTGTTCGACGGTCCGGCAGGGATACGTCTTGAGATCAATCACGTCCCCGGAAAGGGTGCCCTGCAGCAAGGTTCCCATTTCATTCCAGCTGGAAATTATCAATAATCGAGCTTCTTCGCCGATTCTTCAAACACCGCCTTTAGATTCAGGAGATTGCCGTCGGTGAAGGCCTTATTGCGCAGTTGCCGTCAGGTGAGGATCGGACTGGGCGCTGGAATCACGCCCGTGCGGGCTATCCTTTTGTTCAAGGACGACCAAAGGTGCGATGTCGAAAACCGACACAATCATTCAGCTGTTGGCGGGAACGGCCCTCTTTAAAGGATTGTCCGAAGCCGAACTCTTCGCCTGTGCGACGATGTTTCGCGAAATCCATTTCGACAAGGGGGAAATGCTGTTTGGTCGAGGGGACGTTGGCGTCAGCCTTTATCTGATTGCTGAGGGTCGTGTGCGTTTGGCGGTCGTCTCGAGTGCGGGCCGAGAGTTGAGCTTCCGGCATGCCATCGCGGGGGATATCTTAGGCGAGATCGCAGCGCTTGACGGCGGCGCGAGAACCGCGGATGCGATCGCATTGACGCCCGTGACCGCTTACAGCCTCGAGCGGAGCGCGCTGCACCGTCTCCTTTCGGCGCACGCATCCCTGTCGACGGCTATGGTCGTCTATCTGTGCCAGCGCCTCAGAGACACGAGCGAGCAATTGGAAGCCATCGCGCTCCATGCGCTCGAGGAGCGCCTCGCACGATTCCTGCTCATCGCTTTGGGTAATCGGCAGGCGCTGGCCGGGAAGCGCATTCCTCTTGAGCTGAAATTTTCGCAAGACGAGCTCGCCAAGTTGCTTGGAGCCACGCGTCCAAAGGTCAACGCCGCGCTCGGCGTCCTCGAATCCGCGGGCGCGATCCGACGAACAATGGACCGGCTTCTCTGTGATCCGGTGAGACTCGCTGAGATTGCGGAGACAGGCGACGCCTAGCGGGATGAAGCCCTGCTGCTGGAAAAAATTCCGACGCATTAACCCCACGTGCCGCGCATACAGGGCGCAGCATTCACTCTCGGACTCTGGGCAAAAACGCTGGATGAAGCCACTCAGAACGAAGCTTCACGTGCCGATTTCGGAGACGCAGCCTCGCTGAGCATCTCCTGTTTCAGCAGTTGCTGCCTTGGCAGCGTCCATGAACGGCCGGGCTGATCAGAGTTGATACCGTGGCCACGCCGCCCGTCAGCGCCAGGGCTAGAAGAACGAGAACGAGAACCTTCTGCATCAGACCCTCCCAAAAGATTTCACCAGTTTCCGTTGTCGCACGCATGGGCTTGAAGGAATCATCCGCGACGTTGGGGCAAGGATATCAGGGTGAAATCGGCGACGCCTGTTCCCGGGGTGACACCCGGTCATGGGAGGCCCGAGCCTGCAATGCCGTCCGTAAGTGGCGGCGGCTCGGGTTCCAGACCTGGAGGCTAAGCTCATCGCTCGAGGAACCCTTCGCAACGGGCGCGCTTTCCGGGGTCTGGAATGATCCAGTAGCCGCTTGATCTCGAACTCGATCTTGTCGGCTTCGATTGCCTGCGCGACCGTCGTGACCTTCAGGGGGTGTCCTTAAGCATCACGGTTCCTTCCTGCGCTTCAGATGAGACGTATGCCAGCGCCCAAGCGACATGCTGTTACGAGAAGCGCGGCCTGCCTCAAGCACGAAGGCTCACTGAACCTCGTTCGCTGCGAGGAGGCATCGGGCGCGAAGCCCTGTTACCACGGGAACAGGTGTCACCAATTTCATCGTGGTATCCCAGACGCAATGTCGCCGCGGTCAAAGGGCCTCGACAAGTGAGGTCGGCAAGTCGGTTTTGCGGAGCCGTCAGCGAGTGTCGATGCGCGGCTCGAAGACAGGCTTCCATCGCGTCGTTGCTGGTTGGGTTTCAAGCGCCACAGACTAAAAAGGAGCATATCCATGCACGGGACATTTCCCGAAAGGCTCCCAAAGCGAACGATGCTGCCGGACGCCATCGATTCGTGGACGGGTTTTGGGACCTCATTCGCTTTCGCCTTGATCCCCCTCGTCCTGGCAACGCTCGTCGCAATCTTCCGTTTCGGAAGCAAAGTTACGCTCGCCAATATTGTGGACGTTTTAGTGGCTGCTACGAGCGCAACTCCTATGTGATCGGCGAGCACAAAGCGGGTGAGCGCAGGCCCAATTGAGCTACATCATTTTCACACCGGAGTGCGGCGAACGGCGAGGCCAAAGATTTACGCAATGGTGACAGGAGCGTCTATATGGCCAGAAGGACAAGGCTCAAGGCCCCGAATCCCACGCAATAATAAGCGAAGGGATCGAGCGCCTTGAACTCATGCGACTTCATCCAACGCATCAGCATGGCGGTGGCGATGAAGGCCGTCACGCCCGCGACCACGCCGCCGATCAAGGCGATGCTCGTGACATGACCGCCCGATTTCACGAGCTTCGGCACTTCGAGAACGCCCGCCCCGAAGATGACGGGCGTCGCGAGCAGCAACGAAAAACGCGCGGCCGCTTCGTGCTTGAGCCCGAGCAGCAACCCGCCCGCGATGGTCGCGCCTGAGCGTGAAATGCCGGGAATCAAGGCGAGGCACTGCCAGATCCCGATGATCGCCGCATCCTTCAGCGTGAGCGCGGACATGGGGTTTCGGCCATCCTGCTTGAGGCGCTCGACCGCGAAGAGCAGGACACCGTTCACGATCAAGAAGAAAGCCGCGAGGTAGGCCGAGCCGAACATGTCGCGCACATGACGCTCGAGGAAGAAGCCCGCAATGACGGCGGGGATCGTGCCGACGATCACGAGCCACAGCAGGCCGAATTGCTCGCGGCGTGTTTTCGGGTCACGATCGAAAAAGGCGGCAGCGATGGAGAGCCAATCGCGCCAGAAATAGAGCATGAGCGCGATCGCCGTGCCGAGGTGAAGCACCACGAGCAAGGGGAGGAACGCTTCCGACCTGATGTCCATATCGGAAAGCCGCATGAGCGGGGGGAGCACCACCGCATGGCCGAGCGAGGAAATCGGAAAAAGCTCGGTGAGCCCTTGGATGATGGCGACAATGATGGTCGAGATGAGTCCCATGAAGCCCCGCTGAGGCCGCGCCCGAATCAAAGAGAAGCGAGACGCAATCTGCTCGATTTGCGCTCAACGCGCCAACGAAATCACCTCGCCGGACGCAGCGCCTTTTCGCCTGAGATCGCCGGGGCGGGAACGAGGCGCGGCGTCGCTCGCGCTCGAGGATATTGTCTCAAGCCTTGTCGGTCGTTGCCCGCTGCAGGTCTTTTTCTTCGTTGAAGGAATCGAGAAGGCGGGTGCACTCGCCAAGGTCATCGAGAGCGGCTTGGAGCAAGCGTCGATGCTCTGAGGACAAGGCCGGGCGTGGACGCCGCGGCGCCGAGGGAACAAGCGCGTCGTGATCGGAAAAGAGATCGGGGGTGAACGCGGCCTTTTCCCTCGGGCGAGGTTCGGGCGCCGCCGCGGCTTCAGGTGCGGGTATGGGCTCGAGCTCAGCTTCGGGACGCGTCTCGGTGTCTTCCTCGAGAGGCGCGGGGGCGAGCACGCTCTCGGCGACGTCGGCAAGACCGCTGGCAGGTTCAGCCTCGGCCATGCCGGCGAGCTCCTCTCTCGAGGCGCCACCCGCGCGCTGCACGACGCCCGCCCCCTGCGTCGCAAGAATGCGCTGCACGCCCTTGATGGTGTAGCCTTCCCCATAAAGGAGGCGGCGAATTCCCTTCAGCAGGAGCACATCCGCCGGGCGATAATACCGCCGCCCTCCAGAGCGCTTCATCGGCTTGATTTGCGGAAAGCGCGTTTCCCAGAAGCGCAGGACGTGCTGAGGAATGTCGAGCTCGTCGCCCACCTCGCTGATGGTGCGATAGGCGCCGACCGCCTTGTCCATGCCGACCTCCAACCGCCCTTCCCGCCCCAAGGGTTCAAGGGTCCCGCTCGCGCCCTTCGCCGATCGTGACACCCCGGCGCGCGCTGGCCGCGCGCGGGATGTCACCCACCCTTGCCGTCGCTCTTGTGGTTGATACGCGCCCTCAAGATGTTCGACGGCTTGAAGACGAGCACGCGGCGCGGCTCGATCGGCACCTCGACACCGGTCTTCGGGTTGCGTCCGATTCGCCGCCCTTTCGAGCGCACCAGGAAAGAGCCGAAGGAGGAAAGCTTCACCTTCTCACCTTTGGTGATGCGGGCAGACATCTCTTGCAAGACGAACTCGACGATTGAAGCGCACTCGGTCCGCGACAGGCCGAGTTTCCGGTAGACGGCCTCTGTAAGGTCCGCCCTCGTGCAGGTCTCGCCCATAGCCACTCCTCATTCGTCACGCCAAGCCGCGAAGCTGTGATGGCCTGCCCCTCGCCCCGAATTGCCTGCGCGTCGGCCGTGTTGCCGGCCGTCTCATGAACACCGATATTAGATATTAAGTCCGCGTTCGCGCAACCCAATTCGATTTCGCGAGGAAAACTTGCGTCGTTTGTCCGGGCGCGAGACAGGCGTCACCACCGGATCAACGCCGACCCCCAGGTGAATCCGCCCCCCATCGCCTCGAGGAGCACGAGCTGTCCTTGCTTGATCCTGCCGTCGCGAACCGCCGTATCGAGCGCGAGCGGAATGGAGGCCGCCGAGGTGTTGCCATGCTTTTCCACCGTCACCACCACCTTGTCGCGAGAGATGCCGAGCTTGTCGGCGCTCGCGTCGATGATGCGGCGATTGGCCTGATGGGGCACGAACCAGTCGATGTCGGAAGCGCTGATCGCGGCCGCCGCGAACGCGTCCTTGATCACATCCGTGATCATCCCGACCGCATGCCGGAACACCTCCTTGCCCTCCATGCGAAGATGGCCGACCGTCTTCGTCGAGGAAGGGCCGCCGTCGACATAGAGCTTGTCTTTGTGACGTCCGTCGGATCGCAGATGCGTGGTGATCACGCCCCGCTCCGCCATGACGCCCAGATTCTCGCGCGCCTCGAGCACCACGGCGCCGGCTCCATCCCCAAAGAGGACGCAGGTGCCTCGATCCGTCCAATCGAGAATGCGCGAGAAGGTCTCCGATCCGATGACGAGGGCGCGCTTGTGAGGGCCGGATGTGAGAAATTTATCGGCCGTCGCGAGCGCAAAGACGAAGCCGGAGCACACTGCCTGAAGATCGAAAGCGACTCCATGGGTGATGCCGAGTGCCGCCTGGATCTCCGTCGCCGTCGCCGGAAAAGTGTGGTCGGGCGTCGAGGTCGCGAGGATGATGAGGTCGATCTCTTGTGCGTCGATCTTGGCATCCGCGAGCGCGGCCTTGGCCGCCGCAAGGCCTAGCGTCGCCGTCGTCTCGCCATCGCCCGCGACATGGCGTTCCCTGATGCCCGTGCGCTGCACGATCCACTCATCGGAGGTGTCGACCATCTTCGACAACTCGTCATTGGTCACGACGCGGCGCGGTAGCGACGCGCCGGTGCCCAGGATCACCGATCTCGTTGTCTTCACGCGGTCCTGTCCTCGGCGTGTGTTTTCGCGACGCGCGGCGCAGCGGCGTCGGAGGCCGCGCGCGCGGCGGCGAGCTCCGGCGAGCTCAAGCTCGCCTGAATGACATCGACGAGATTGTAGCGGGCAATGTCATAGGCGAGCTCGATGGCGCTCGCGAAGCCGAGCTCATTGGTCCGTCCGTGGCTCTTGATCACCACCCCGTTGAGGCCGAGGAAGACGCTGCCGTTGACCTTCCTCGGATCCATCTTATCACGCAGCGCGCCGATCGCGTGGCGCGCGAAAATATAGCCGATACGCGCCATCAAGGTGCGGCTCATGGCGGCTCGCATATAGGAGGCGACCTGCCTCGCCGTACCCTCGGCCGTCTTCAACGCGACGTTTCCCGTGAAGCCTTCCGTGACCACCACATCAACGGAGCCAAGGCCGACATCGTCTCCCTCGACGAAGCCGACATACTCTAGATCGGCGAGGTTGGCGTCGCGCAACATGCGGCCCGCCTTGCGGATGGGCTCCAATCCCTTGATCTCCTCGACGCCCACGTTAAGGAGACCGACAAGGGGCTTGTCCACGTCGAAGACGACGCGCGCCATCGCGGCGCCCATCACCGCGAGGTCCGTCAGATGCTTGGCATCCGCGCCGATGTTCGCGCCGACGTCGAGCACGATGCTCTCGCCGCGCGCATTGGGCCAGATGACCGCAAGCGCCGGCCGATCGACGCCCGCCATCGGGCGCAGGCAAAAGGTCGCCATGGCCATCAGCGCGCCGGTATTGCCGGCCGACACCGCGACATCGGCCTCCTTCTTCTTCACCGCTTCGATGGCAAGCCACATCGAGGATTTCCAGCGGCCGGCACGCAAGGCCTGGCTCGGCTTGTCGTCCATCTTCACGGCGACATCGGTGTGGTGGAAGGTCGAGAAATCCCTGACGCTCGGATACCGGTCCAGAAGCGGCATCACTTCGCTTTCGCGCCCATAGAGCATGTAGCGAATATCCGGGCGACGCTCGCGCGCAATCGAGGCGCCGGGCACCAACGGTTCGGGACCGTTGTCGCCCCCCATCAGGTCGATCGCGATACGAACGGTCTGCGGCATGGTTTTCGCGATTTGGCCCTTGCTTTGGATCGGCGCCGGCTTCGCGGCGCGGCGCGACAATAGCGCTTTGCGTCCGCCGCGCAATGGCACAAGCGAGAAGGCGCCACGGCTTAACTCTTGGACGGAGTCTTTCCGGGACGACGGGCAAGCACCGCGAAGGGCGAAGCCGGCCGTTCCGCCTCGCTGTTTTGATGGGCGAAGCTCGCGCCTGGCTTGCGTGGATGAGGATCGAGGCCGAGCGCGAGAAATTCGACAGTCACGGCGCCAAGATCGATCTTCCCGTTGAGAAGAGGTTCCGGCGGATCTTCGTCATCGGGGGAAATATCGATTCGGTCCGCGGGCAATTCGCGAGGCCCGCTCTCGGCCGCGAAGACGAGATCGACCGACTCTCGTACTCGGGCTTCGAAAGGATCAAGGCTCACCACGCAAGTTTGGCGCACGCTCGCCGTTACCTCTCCCCTCACTCGCGCCCCTTGCGAGACGGCGCTCACATGGTAGCTGCCCGAAAGCGCATCGATGCCGAGAAGATTGAAGTTTCGCGCAATTTCGGTGCGCTCTTTCGCATTCGCCTCGACCTTGATGTCGAGGCCCGCGCGGGGAATATCAGCGACCGCGATTTCGCGCCTGAGCGTGGAAGCTTCCTGTTTCATTAATTCTCACCCGTCCAAACGGGAACATTCTTTCGCAGATAGCGATGTCGGAGGGTCGCGTAAACTTTCCAGATGACAAGGCCAGGGGCCTCAGCTTGGTCGTTCACCGGGAATGGGTTCCATCGTCTCGGAAATCGCCTTGTCGAGAGCCGGGCCGAGAATGGCGTCGAGATCGAGCGCCTCGAGGCGCCGCTCGATTTTCGTGACACGAAGCGCAAGACCTTCGGCGTCTCCCGCCCCGCCGGCAAAGACGTTTCGCCGCAAAGCCTCCGCCATGATCTTTGGATCCGAGCTGCCCAAAGCCGCATGGTAGGCGCTCGCCCTCCCATAAAAGGCCCTCGCCAACGTTTTCATGCGTCTTGGCACCGCGACATCGCCAATTCCTATCTCGCGCAAGCCCTGATCGAGCCGACGAAAGGCGAGGTCCGTGAGGTCTTGCGCCACTTCGGCGGCGGGCGCGGGAAGCATGGCGAGGCGGCGCAGAACGAGGGCAAGATGCAGCGCGAGGAGCTCGAAGCGCCCCTCGAAGCTGTCGGCGACACCATGGCGCGTGAAGAGAATGGGGTCGCGTGCGAGCGCCGCGATGGAATCATGGAGGCGTTCGATGGGCGCCAGTCGATTGCGTCTCACAAATGGCCACATTCTGGCTACAAGCCTCACAGGCAAGCTCGGCCTTATCCGTCAAGGCCATTGCGCATGAAGCCTTGCGTTCGCATGAAGGGCGAGCTACCGCAACCCGCGCAAAACGGCCCGAAAGGGAGATGGGAGATGCTGAGGTGAAAGCAAGCCTTTATCCACTGCAGGTGCCGCCCGCAGGCAAGGCCTCATCGCGCCCCCGCCTGCTTCTCGCCGCCCTTGCGGTGACGCCGCTCGTCGCCTGCGACTCCCTTCCGGCGCTTCCCACGCTCAATTCCTTCACGCCTGGCCCGATCTTCACGGGGGGCCAGACGCTGACCCATGGCTACATCTTCGACGACAAGGTGGTCGACGAGATCCAACCCGGCGTGGATGTCCAAACCGTGCTGCAGAAGCTCGGGCAACCCACGACGGTGTCGACGATCGGCAATCAGACCTTCTATTACGCTTCGCAGACCACCTATCAGCGCTTCCAATTCCAGAAGCCTACAATCGTCGACCAACGCGTCTTCGCGGTCTATTTCGACAAGAAATTCAAGGTCGAACGCTTGGCGAACTGGGGCTTACAGGACGGCAAAGTGTTCGACTTCATCAGCCGAACCACGCCGACGAGCGGTCTCGAGCAGAGCCTCTTGCGGCAGATCTTCAACGGCTCGACACGGTTCAACCCCTTTGGAGGGCAATGAGAGCGAGGGCCGATCCCTTCCCTCGCGCGCACCGTTTGCGTGAACAAAAAACCCCGCGATTGCTCGCGGGGTTTTCGTTTTCGCCTTCCTTGAGGAAGGAAGCTCTCAGCCCGCATGCGCCAGGATGGCGAGCAGGAGCAGGGCGACGATATTCGTGATCTTGATCGCCGGATTGACCGCCGGCCCCGCCGTGTCCTTGTAAGGATCGCCGACCGTGTCGCCGGTCACCGAGGCCTTATGCGCCTCCGAACCCTTCACATGGGTCACCCCGTCCTTGTCGACGAAGCCGTCCTCGAAGGATTTCTTCGCATTGTCCCAAGCCCCACCGCCCGAGGTCATCGACACGGCGACGAAAAGGCCGTTGACGATGACACCGAGGAGCGAGGCGCCGAGCGCCGCGAAGGCGGAAGCCTTCGAGCCCGAGATGAGGTAGACGCCGAAATAGGCGACGAAGGGCGCAAGCACCGGCAAAAGCGAGGGAACGATCATTTCCCGGATCGCGGCCTTGGTGAGCATGTCGACGGCGCGACCGTAGTCGGGCCGGTCCTTCCCTTCCATGATGCCCGGCTTCTCGCGAAACTGGCGGCGCACCTCGACGACCACGGATCCGGCGGCGCGGCCGACAGCGGTCATGGCGATGCCCCCGAAGAGGTAAGGGATGAGGCCGCCGAAGATGAGACCCGCCACGACATAAGGGTTCGAAAGATCGAAGGACACCGGACCCATGTCCTTGAAGTAGGGGAACTTGTCGGGATTGGCCGCGAAGAAGGTCAAATCATTCGAATACGCGGCGAAGAGAACGAGGGCGCCAAGACCAGCCGAGCCGATCGCATAGCCCTTGGTGACAGCCTTGGTGGTGTTGCCTACGGCATCGAGCGCGTCGGTCGCATGGCGAACCTCCTTCGGAAGGCCCGCCATCTCCGCGATGCCACCCGCATTGTCGGTGACCGGACCGAAGGCGTCGAGCGCCACGATGATGCCGGCGAGCCCGAGCATGGTGGTCACCGCGATCGCGGTGCCATAGAGGCCGGCGAGCTGGAAGGTCGAGATGATGCCGAAGACGATCACGAGCGCGGGCAAGGCCGTCGCTTCGAGCGAGACCGCAAGACCCTGGATGACATTCGTGCCATGGCCGGTCACGGAGGCCTGAGCGATCGAGACCACCGGCCGCTTGCCGGTGCCCGTGTAATATTCCGTGATCCAGACGATGAGGCCGGTCACGATGAGGCCGACGATGCCGCAAAGGAAGAGATTCGTCCCGGTGACGAGATGGCCGCCGGCTTCGCCGATCTCACCCCAGCCGAGGAGGAAATGCGTCGCGACCGCAAGGCCGCCGATCGACAGCACGCCCGCGGCGATCAGTCCCTTGTAGAGCGCACCCATGATCGAGCCCGAGGGGCCGAGCTTGACGAAGAAGGCGCCAACCACGGAGGTCACGATGCAAGCAGCACAGATGGCGAGAGGATAGACCATCGCCGGCCCGAGCCGCGCAGCGTTGGAGCCGAAGAAGATGGAGCCGAGCACCATGGTGGCGACGACCGTCACCGCATAGGTCTCGAAGAGGTCGGCTGCCATGCCGGCGCAATCGCCGACATTGTCGCCCACATTATCCGCGATCGTCGCCGGATTGCGCGGATCATCCTCGGGAATGCCGGCCTCGACCTTGCCGACGAGATCGGCGCCGACATCGGCCCCCTTGGTGAAGATGCCGCCGCCGAGCCGCGCGAAGATGGAGATGAGCGAAGCGCCGAATCCGAGCGCGACGAGCGAATCGACCACCACACGGTCATTCGGAGCATAGCCGCCGATATGCGTGAGGATCGAATAATAGCCGGCCACACCGAGGAGCGCGAGGCCGGCGACGAGCATGCCGGTGACCGCGCCCGATCGGAACGAGATGTCGAGCCCTTCGGCGAGCGATTTCGTGGCGGCTTGCGCCGTGCGCACATTGGCGCGCACGGAGACGTTCATGCCGATGAAGCCCGCCGCTCCCGACAGGATGGCGCCGATCAAAAAGCCGATCGCAACTTTCCAGCCGAGCAAGAGGCCGATCACGATGAAGATCACGATGCCGACGGCGCTGATCGTGGTGTATTGCCGTTTGAGATAGGCCTGCGCGCCTTCCGCGATCGCCCCGGCGATCTCTTGCATGCGCGCGCTTCCCGCATCCAAGGCCATGACCGATCTCACGGTCACGACGCCGTAAGCGACGGCGACGAAGCCAGCCAGCATGATCAACGCCAAAGTCATAGGCTCTTCTCCAGAAGGTGATCGCGAGGCTACTCCCGGCCCGACAAGGGCGCGTGAACAGGTGACGCGGAGGGATTTGCCCCAAAAACTGCCGCCCTTCTGCCAAACTTGGCGCTGGCACGCAACCAGCGACCGCAGCAGGGGATTCGCAGGGCGTCTTGCCGGGCGCCTTCAGGCCGCCGCGAAGCGATGGACGCGCCTCGATGCAAAAATGAGCATGGTGCCGAGGAAAGCGGCCGGAAAGGCGGCGGCGGCGATGCCGGTCCAGCCGAAAACATCGAGCAAAACACCTGAAAAATAGGCGGCGAATGCGGTGCCTCCGAAGACGACGAAGTCATTCGTCGCCTGCACTTTGGCGCGCTCCTCCGGACGCGTGACGCTCGTCACGGCGGCCGTCGCCGAAAGGAAGGCGAAGTTCCAGCCCACGCCGAGTAGGAAGAGAGCGACTTCGAAGTGGAGCACGCTGATCCCCGCTTCGGCCACGGTTCCGCAGATGAGGAAGATCGCGCAGCCGGTAAGGCCGATTCGCCGAATGCCGAATCGCGAAATGAGGCGACCGGTGACGAAGCTTGGCGCATACATGCCCAAGATATGCCATTGGATCGCATCGGTGGCGCTCGTGATCGGCAAGCCGCAGCCGACCATGGCGAGCGGCGTCGAGGTCATGATGAGGTTCATCACGCCTTGCGAAACCATGCCGAGCAGCATGGCGCCGACGAGCCTGCCATCGGCGAGGATCTCGCCGATCGGCCTGCCCTTCTTTTTCGGCTGTGCCTGTTGCGGCGGCACGCGCAACGCGAGAAGCACAAAGAAGGCGACAGCGGCGAAAGCCGCTTGCGCGATGTAAGTCGCGGCAAAAAGATAAGGCACCCACATGTCTTGCGTGAAGTTCACGAGCCGCGTGCCGACGAAGGCCGAGGCGACCCCGCCTCCGAGCGCAAGCGCGATGGCGCGCGGACGATAAGCGGGCGTTGCCGTATCGGCCGCGGCGAAGCGATATTGCACGACGAAGGCCTGGTAGGCGCCGGCCGAGCAGGTCGCGAGGCAGAAAAGCGCGAAACTCCCATGAACGATGGCCACCGCGCCGACAAGTCCCGCGACCACGCCGAAGAGCGCGCCGCCGGCAAAGCCATTGCGACGACCGAAGCGCCGCATGGAAAAGGCGGCCGGGAAGGCCGAAGCGGCCGTGCCGAGCACGAAGGTGAGCACCGGGATCGTCGCGAGCTTCATCTCGCCGGTCAGCGCGCGCCCGACGAGCCCGCTGGTCGCGATCACGACACTGGCATTCGCGCCGGCGAGCGCCGCGGCCGCCGCCAGAATCCAGGCATTGAATCTTGCGAGGCGGTCACCCGCGTTCTTCATCACGGCCATGTCGTTTTGATCCTCGACCTGCTTCTCGGAAACGGCATGGACGCTTGCGGCGGGCCCAAATCGCTCAAAGAGCGATTGCCGTCTTTGGTTCTATCGCCCGGGCGGCATCCGATGACCAAATCACGAGACCGTCAACGGCGAGGCTTCATGGCTGCCATCCGCGGGGATGAGACGCGCCTTGGTTCGGCCGTGAGCTTGGACAGGCAACGGGCAGTTTGGCTATCTTACCCCGGTCTATGTCGCCGCGATCTGGAGAACCCGATGCCGAACAATCTCGTCTCGACGAACTGGCTTCATGAGAACCTTCGGGCGCCCGACATCGCGGTGATCGACGGCTCCTGGTATCTCCCGGCGCAAAAACGTGACGGAAAGGCCGAATATCTCGCCCGGCACATTCCGGGGGCTGTGCATTTCGACATCGAAGAGATCAGCGACCACAGCTCTTCCTTGCCCCATATGATGCCGCAACCTGAGCAATTCGCGCGCCAGATGAGCGAGCTCGGCATCAGCGAAAGCATGAGGATCGTCGTCTATGACGGCGCAGGCCTCTTCTCGGCGCCTCGCGTCTGGTGGATGCTGCGCGTCTTCGGTGCGCGCGACGTGCGCATTCTCGACGGCGGCTTGCCGAAATGGCTGAGCGAAGGCCGCCCCGTCGATGCGGGACCCGTCAAGCGCCCGCAGGCCAAGTTCGCGGTGCGTTTCGACGCGAAGTCCGTTGCCGATACGCACCGCGTGCAAGAGGCCCTGGAAACGGGTGCCGCGCAAGTCGTCGACGCGCGCTCGGCGGAACGTTTCACGGGCGCCGCGCCCGAGATTCGCCCCGGAATTCAAAGCGGACACATGCCGGGCGCCTTGAACGCCCCCTCCTCCGCTTTCCTCGATCAAGGCCGCCTCAAACCGCCGGCGGCGCTCGCGGAAGTGCTCGAGCAAGCCGGCGTCGAGGGCGATCGGCCGGTGATCACGAGCTGCGGCTCGGGCGTGTCTGCCGCGATCGTCTCGCTCGCGCTCGACGAGCTCGGCCGCCCGGCGCAGGCGCTTTACGACGGCTCCTGGACCGAATGGGCTTCGAGGAAAGGCATGCCGATCGAGACCGGCCCCGCGACGCGCAAGCGCGCGAGGGGATAGCGCTACTCGGCCGGCGGCAAATGAGGAGCCGTGGCGCCGGGTAGCGGCTTCCATCGCACCTGGATGCGCCGCCAGGCCTTCACGAAGGGCAGAAGATACATGGCACGCACCGAATGGTACTCGGGCTCCTCGTGTCCGTTCATCCCGATCTGGACCGTCTCCCGCCGGTCGACGGCGTAGAGCGTGCCGAAGCACCAATCCCAGATGGCGAAGACGAAGCCCAGATTCTTGTCCCAATGGCGCTCCGCCACCGAGTGATGCAATTGGTGGTGGGCGGGTGAGACGAAGAGCTTGCCCCAGATCCCCTTGTAGGGGAGCCAGATGTGCGAATGGCGCAGGTGGAAGCCGAAGAAATAGAAGATCGCGACCAGAATATTGAGCTGCATCACGCCGAAGATCTGCGCTTGCGGCCCGAAGAGGAAGCGGCAGAGCGCGAGAACGATGCCCCCGCTCAGCCCCGAGCAGATAATGTTCAACGCATCATCGAGCGGATGCACGCGTCCGGCCGTCACCGGCGTGAGCACCTCGGCCGAATGATGCACTTTATGGAACTCCCACAGGATCGGGATCTTGTGGAGCAGCCAATGAGCGAACCAAAGGCCGAAATCCATGGCGAGTGCCCAAACGACCGTGGTGATGAATATCGCAACGGAGGAAGGCACCGCCAACTCGGGCGAAGGCGTCAACGCGCGCAAGACGAGGCTCATCACCTCGACCGAGGACGAGCTCACGGCGACGAGCGCGCCGAAGGCGAGCGCAAACAGGAGCTTATTCACGAGAAAGAAGCGGTAATCGGCAAGCGCCGAGCGATGCGTGTAGATTTCTCTCGGAAAGAGATAGCGGAACAGGCCCTGTTCCTCGAGTCTCGGATCATGGCGCGCTTCGAAATAGAAGACGATGCAGCCGATGGCGAGCGAGACGGCGACATAGAGGGCGAACCAGCGGTTCGTCGGGTCCTGGAACATGCCGGCGAAGGCAAGCGCCGGATTTGTGCTGGTCACGATCTCGGGCATGACGAGGTGATCATCCTCGGTTCAACTCATTCCTGAAGAAATGTCGGTGAGCACAATCGCCTCGCCGTCCGATCGAAAGCATTCGATCGAGACCTCAACACCTCCCCCCGTCGTGCCAGAGAATGCCCGAAGATGTTTTCCCAAGGCTGAGCGCAGCCATTCAAATGCGTGCGATCGTGCCCTCTTCTGCAAGGGCTCCAAGGCCGCGGTCAGCGCCCCTTTGGCCGTCAGCGACCTTTGCCGGCCTGCTCGATGAGTCCCGCGATGGCGTCGTTCGCGGGGGCTTGTGCGTGCGGAGCTTTATCCGTGGTTTGCGGCTTCGGTGAAGCGGGCCTGATCGGCGCGGGAGGCACGGGAGCTCCTCCTCCGATGAGATCCGCGAGCGGGTCTCTCTCCGTATGCCTGGCGGGAGGCGATTTCGCTTGGGGCGGCGAGGCCGCCTCGCCATGAGCGAGCACGGTTGGACGTGAAGGCGGCAGACCGGCTTCAGTGTCCTGCGGCGCGGGCGACGAAGCCGCGGCAGAAGGAGCGCCGGGCGCGGAAACAGGCAACTCGGAGGCTCTCTTCGGCGGCGCCACGCCGTGCTGCGGTCCGAGCGAGGCCTGACGAAACAGGGGTGCCGGATGGCGATCCGACTGCATCCACAACGCATTGATCGAGACCACGACGCCGAGACCGCCGAAAAGAAGCATCAGCGCGACGGTTCCCGGACGAGCGAGAGCAAAGCCCCCCACTCGCCTCAAGGCGAGAGAAAGGATCGAATCCCCGGCCGCGCCTGAACGCGGGCCGGAGCTCTTTTTGGTCGATCTCTTGGCGGCAAGCATGAGAGTTCCTCGAACTGTTAGTCGCTTCAAACTGTGCCGAGGCTTCAGGCGACGGCCTGAGCCGCGGAAGGGCGCGGCCGCGCATCGATGCGCGGGATCGACAAGGCCGACGGCGCTTCCTCGGGCCGCTCGACGGGCAATCTCACGGCGACGCAGGTGCCTGCGCCCGGCGTGCTCTCGATCTGCAATGAGCCGCCGTGCAGCCCGACGAGACCGCGCACCACGGAAAGGCCAAGCCCCGTGCCCTCGTAAGGACGGTCATAAGAGGATTTCGCCTGAAAGAACGGATCTCCGAGCCGCGCCAGATCGCTCGCGGCGATCCCGATCCCCGTGTCGTCGACGGTAAGCTCGATGAGCGAGCCCACACGGCGAAGTTGCACTTTGACGCGCCCTCCCCTTGGGGTGAATTTCACCGCGTTCGAGACGAGGTTGATGACGATCTGTCGGCAGGCGCGCTGGTCTCCCTCGAAGGTGACGCCTTCCATCGGCGCGACGGTGCTCAAGCGCACGCCGCTTTCGGCGCTCTTCACATCGACGATCGCGCAAGAGGAGCGCACGAGCTCCGCGAGATCGAAGCGCTCGACCTTGAGCTCGAAGCGACCGCTCTCGATCCGCGACGCATCGAGAAAGGAATTGACCATGTCGAGAAGATGCGCGCCCGAGGCATGGATGATGCGGGCGTATTCACGTATCCGCGCCGGGTCCTTCGGGGTCAGGTCCGGATTGGCGAGCATCTCGGAAAAGCCGATGACCGCGTTCAGCGGCGTGCGCAGCTCATGGCTCACGGTTGCCAGGAAACGGCTTTTCGACCGATCGGCCTCCTCGGCGCCGATGCGGGCACATTCGAGCTCTTCCTCGCGTGCCTTCTGCTCGGTCACATCGCGCATCACCGCAACCACCTCGATGCGCTCTTCACTCGGATGCTCGCAGATCGCGGGATGGGCTCGCAGATCCGCCCAGATGAACCGCGACTCGGCAAGATCGCGACGCGGTCCCGGCGAGAGCTCGGCGATGATTGTCTCGTCCCGCAGGCGTACGGTGACATTGGCAGGTTCGCGCCGCGCGCCCGCATCCGTGATCGCGCGAAGAAAAGCCGGCCGGTCCGCGACATGCACGCGCTGGAACAAGCCTTGCCCGATGAGCTCGCTCGGAGCGACCCCAAGCAGGGTGCGGGCCGCGCTCGAGGCAAAGGTGCAGGCGCCGGTTTCGTCATGGCGCGTGAACAGATCACCCAGATTTTCAAGAACGAGGCGGTTGCTCTCGCGCAATCGCCTGAGCGCCAGCTGCGCCGTCACGGCCTGATCGCTTGCCTTCAGCACTCTCATGGCCGCGAAGACGAGCGCCGTTACAACGAGGGCAGGAGCGATGACCGAGGAGGAAGGCGCCGGCGCCGGCGTCCAACCGCATGAGGCGGAGATTGCGAGCGCAACAGCGCCCAAGATCGCGGCGAGGCTGATGATGACCGCTTCACGTCGCGAGGGATGCTCGAGCGCTTCCACCGGCGCAAGCACGAGCCAGGCGACGGCCGGCGAGAAGACACCGCCGGACAGGAAGGCCGCGGCCGTGACGGCAATGACAAGGGAAAGCGCCGAGACGAGGCGCGCGGCATCGAGCCGTCCACTGCGTGAGGCAAGAAGCGCTGCGCCCATCGGCGCGATCAAGCCGAGGAAAAGCGCAAGCTCCAAGCCGTCGAGCCTGCCCTCGAGCGCGATGAGCACGGGAAGAAGCGCGACGGCAATCAGGCCTCTCAGCACGCGAGTGCCGATGAACGCGGCATGCGCGGCCGCTCGGCGCCCGTCCGCCAGGACGGATGGATGCGCCATGCCGTCGGCGACGGCACGAAGCAAGCGCAGGGAAGCTCGACTCAACACGGCAGAACGCGACGCCCATTTTTCTTTCACTTCGCGCAAGCTCGCAAACAGGGCTTAAGCGATGCCTAAACGGCCCTCAAATTTTCAGTGAAAGAGGCTCTGGAGGGCGTCGCCGAAGCGAAAAGCCGCAAAAATGGTGAAGAGATACTTTCGTTCTTTCGGCGCTGATTGGGACGATTGAGGATTTATAAAGCCAATTGAAAAAATTCATTTCAAATGCGCGCGATCCATTTTCGGGTGTCTTGAAAACTTTACGCTTATGTGACCTTGCGATTGAGGGGGGAAACCGGTGTCTCCGAGGAGAGCGCCTCATGTGGTTCATCATTCGGGTCGTCTTTTGTGTCGGGCTCGTCTATTCGCTCACGCCCGGCGCTGAGGTCGCCAATGAGGCGATTGCCATGCCGCACGCGCTCGTGAAAGCCGCGGCGCCCGCGATGCGCAATGCGGTCGAAGGCGCGGTTGCGACTTGCACGAACGAGCCGAAGCTTTGCCTTGAAGCCGCGCAACTCCTCGCGAGCACGCATGGCGGTGCCCCCGTCACCTCGGCCAAGCCCGGCGCGCCGGAAAGCGATCGCTCGATCGCCGACACCTTGACCGCCGCCGACCGCGCTACTCCGTGGCATGGAACCGCAACGCGTATGCGCGCCGCATCACGGCCAGAGACCTGAGCTTTCGCCCCTCTTCCAACCGCCATCTCGGTTCGCCGAGGCGTTTTCGCCGCTTTCCGCCCGTTTTTAGTCCGCAGCGAACCCTGGCCAACAAACCACGCGGCTTGCAACGCCTCTTGGCGGTGCCTTGTAATGAGGTGCCTGAAGGGGTGTCAGGACGCATATGAATTCGTATATGAGCGTCATATTCCGTGTGCCAGCATTGATGACCAAAGCTCATGACGCAAACGATCGACGACATTCTTTCCGATTTCGAGCTCTTCGACGATTGGGACGATCGCTATCGCTATCTCATCGACCTTGGCCGCCGCCTCGAGCCCCTGCCGGAGAGCTCGAAGGGCGAGGCGAACAAGGTGCGCGGTTGCGCGAGCCAGGTCTGGCTCGAGACCCGTCGGATCGTCGGCAGCGACGGAAAGACGCGGCTTTTCTTCAAGGGTGACAGCGACGCCCATATCGTCAAGGGCTTGGTGGCGCTGATCCTCGCGCTTTTCGACCGCAAGACGGCTCAGGAAATCCTCACGACCAATGCCGAGGACGTGTTCGGAAAACTGCAACTCGCCCAGCACTTATCCGCGCAGCGCGCCAATGGCGTGCGAGCCATGGTCGAGCGCATCAAGGGCGAAGCGCGCGCCGCTGCCGCCTGAACGGTAGCTCGCGATGCCGCTTGCCGCGACTTTACGGGTCGAGGAGAGCGACGCCGCGCCGCTTCTCACGTTGCAAGATCAAGCAACCGCATTCACGTCCTCGAGGCGCGAGCCCGGATATGGGCCGCATGTCACGCTTGCCATCTATGATGAACTCGAAACGTCAGAAGTTCGTGCGGTCGCCGCGCAACTTTTCGACGGCGCCGTCGCGGTCGAGCTCTTTTTCGAGGCGGTGCGGTGGTTCGACGGCCCTTCGTTGACGCTTTATGCCGCGCCCGCCCCCTCGCCAGAGCTCGACAAGCTCAGCCGCAAGCTCCATCGGCTGATCGCGCCCGAGCGTTGCCGCCCTCACTACCGGCCCGGATGCTTCATCCCCCATTGCACCCTCGCGATGAAGATCGGCGCCGACCGACGCGGGGACGCCATCGCCTTCGCGCAGGGCAAGCGGATAGGGATCCGCGCGGCCTTCACGGCAGGCGAGGTCGTTTCCTTTCCTCCACCGCGCGTCGAGGCGCGATGGCATCTGCCGCCATCGGGCGACGCCACGATGCGCTAGAGCAATCGGACAGCCCGCGCTCGCGAGAAGGCTTTAGTCCTCACCTTGCCATGGCGGCCTTGAGGTTCATGTCGATCTTGTCGAGGAAACCTGTGGTCGAGAGCCAGGTTTGATCCGCGCCGACCAGCAAGGCGAGGTCCTTGGTCATGAAACCGGCCTCGACGGTTTCGACGCAAACCTTCTCGAGCGTCGTCGAGAAGCGAAGGAGCTCGGCATTGTTGTCGAGCTTGGCGCGATGCGCGAGACCGCGCGTCCAGGCGAAGATCGAGGCTATGGAGTTCGTGGAGGTCTCCTTGCCCTTCTGATGCTCGCGGTAATGGCGGGTCACCGTGCCGTGCGCGGCTTCCGCCTCGACAGTCTTGCCGTCCGGCGTCATCAGCACCGAGGTCATGAGGCCGAGCGAGCCGTAGCCCTGCGCCACCGTGTCCGACTGCACGTCGCCGTCGTAATTCTTGCACGCCCAGACATAGCCGCCCGACCATTTGAGCGCCGCCGCCACCATGTCGTCGATCAGGCGATGCTCATAGGTGATGCCGGCGGCCTTGAACTTCGCCTCGAACTCGTTTTCGTAAATCTCCTGGAAGATATCCTTGAAACGACCATCATATACTTTGAGGATCGTGTTCTTGGTCGAGAGATATACGGGGTATTTCCGCATTAATCCGTAATTGAGCGAAGCCCGCGCGAAATCGCGGATGGAATCGTCGAGATTGTACATCGACATCGCGATGCCGGCGCCTGGGAATTTGAAGACCTCGCGCTCGATGACCGTGCCGTCATCGCCCTCGAATTTGAGGGTGAGGCGCCCTTTGCCGGGCACCTTGATGTCGGTTGCCCGATACTGGTCGCCATAAGCATGGCGGCCGACCACGATCGGCTGCGTCCAACCGGGAACGAGGCGGGGCACGTTCTTGCAGATGATGGGCTCGCGGAAGATGACGCCGCCCAAGATGTTGCGGATCGTGCCGTTGGGTGACTTCCACATCTCCTTGAGGTTGAATTCCTTCACCCGCGCCTCGTCGGGGGTGATGGTCGCGCATTTCACCCCCGCACCATGACGCTTGATGGCGTTCGCCGCATCGACCGTGACCTGGTCTCCGGTGGCGTCGCGGTGTTGGATCGACAGATCGTAATATTCGAGATCGATGTCGAGATAAGGGTGGATGAGCCTCTCGCGAATGTAATGCCAGATGATCCGCGTCATCTCGTCCCCGTCGAGCTCGACGACGGGATGGGCGACCTTGATCTTGTTCATCTGGCAAACCTCTCGGCGACTGCATTTTAGGAAGAGCGCTCGTCCCGGCCGGGCGAGCGCTGCCGAACGCTCGGACGCATCGTTTCGGGCGAAACGGGGACGATCCGTGCTTTCAACCCCTTGGAACCGGCCCATCTCGGCAGAGCTTCTCATGCCGGGGCCAAACCCTGCGGGATCAAGTGGCGCTATAGCACCGGCTTTGAAGAGGGCAAAGCTCGCCTCACTGATTTGATTGAAATCGTGAGGCGAAAGGCCGATGTTTTGCTGATGAAGCTCGACCCCGACCTCCTTGCGCCTTCAACGAGCAGCGGTCTTTCGCCCGGCGCCCTGGATACCCGCGCCGCGAGCGGCGGCACGGGGAGCGCCGCGCAACACGCAAGCTCCGGGACGAGCGCGCCTTTTGGCGCGCGGGGCGGCGCCACCGTCGAGTGGGTGATCGCCGAGGGGCTCACGCCCTATGAGGAGGCAGTCGCCGAAATGGAGGCGCGCGCGGCGGCGATCGCTGCCGGGAGAGCCGCCGAGCGCGTCTGGCTCGTCGAGCATCCCGCGCTTTACACCGCCGGCACCTCGGCGCGTGCGCAGGATCTCATCGAGCCCTTGCTTTTTCCCGTGTTCAAGACGGGGCGCGGCGGCCAGTTCACCTATCACGGGCCAGGCCAGCGGGTCGCCTATGTGATGCTCGATCTTAACCGGCGAAAGCCCGATTTGCGCGCCTTCGTGCATGCGCTCGAGGCCTGGATCATCACCACGCTGTGGGCCTTCAACATCCGCGGAGAAAGGCGCGAGGGCCGTGTCGGGGTCTGGGTGCCTCGGCCCGAGAAGGGCGACGGCGCCGAGGACAAGATCGCGGCGATCGGCATTCGCGTGCGCCGCTGGGTGAGCTTTCACGGCATCTCGATCAACGTCGAGCCTGACCTCTCCCATTACGCCGGGATCGTTCCCTGCGGCATCACAGGCTATGGGGTGACGAGCCTTGCCGATCTCGGCTGGCCCGTCACCATGCCGGAACTCGATGCGCCTTTGCGCGCCGCTTTCGAGGAGGTGTTCGGCAAGACGCGCGCCGCCTGACGCGCCTCGGCAAGGCCTGGTCCTCAATCGATGCCGGCGGCCGCCCCCCAAAGCTGCCGCAAGCGCGCGTCGCGGCCGCACCCATTGCGATAGAAGCTGTATTGCGCCGAGTTCTTGTCGAAGGCTTCCCGGCGATAATCCCGGGCCGGGTAGAACACACCCGCTTTCGTGATTTGCGTCACGATCGGGCCCTTCAAGGCGCCGCTCGCGTCGAGCTTCACTTTCGCGGCCTCGGCAAGCCGCCACTGCGCGTCGTCATGGTAGAAGATCGCAGTGCGATATTGGGTGCCGTGATCGCAAAATTGCGCATTCCTGCTGAGGGGGTCGATGTTGTGCCAGTAAACATCGAGCAGTTTTTCGTAAGTGATCTTGCTCGCGTCATAGACCACCTCGAGCGCTTCGGCATGGCCCGTCTCGCCGCTCAAAACCTCCTCATCCGTCGGATCGGGCTTCGTGCCGCCCGTGTAGCCGGGCGTCGTGCTGATCACGCCATCGAGCGCGTCATAGGAGGGCCGCAGGCACCAGAGACAGCCTCCTGCGAAGGTCGCGACGGCGGTGCTCGCCTTGGCGTTGGCGAAAGGCATCGGATCCTCATTTCCACGCATCCACCAACTGAGGAGAGAGACGGCGGCGAATGTCACGATCGCCAACCGGAGATGAGACAACGGCACGCCTCCAAGCGTTCTGGTCATGGCAGACCCTTTCACTTCCAATTCAAGTCACTTCACATTCCGAGTCACGCGACACGTCACGCCAAAGGGCGCAACACCAGTGACGCGAGGCTCGGGCGCCCCGCTTTCGAGCAAGGCGACTTGCGCAAGCGGCGTTAACGAGACGACATGCGCGTGGCGGCAGGCCTTCGCTTCCCGGCATGCCGCCAAAGAACGCTTGCACAAGGCTTCACCTGCACAAGACTCCCCGAGGGCGAGGATTATGCGCTCCCGCAGCGCAGCTATCGAAAAAGTGAATATCTCCGCCGGGAGCGCGAAAAGCGCTCAGCCGCGCCCGTTCACTCGAGTCGAACCGACACGCTGTCCGTTGCCCCGTTCGAATCCATCACCGTCAAGCGGATGAAGCCGGCCCCATCCGGCACCCACGCTGTGTTTCGGCGAAGCTCGTCCCGCAGCACCGGCGCGCCGTTGACGAGCCAAGTGAGAGGCGGCGAGCCGCCGAGCGCCTTGAGCGCAAGCGGCGTGGCGCTCGTCGGTCCTCCCGCAAGACCGAGGTCGATCGCGCTCCCATCGAGTGGAAAGGCGATCTTAAGCGTTTCCGCGGCGGCGATCCCGCCTCCCTGCGGCGGCAATTCGTCCTTGGATGCCAAATGGCGCAAAGGCGGTGGCAAAGCTGCGGTGCTGCGGGCGAAAACCGCGCCCGGCGGAGGCGGAATCGTCTCGAGCTCTCGGCCAAGCCTCGCGAAGGCGTCGAACAAGATGGGGGCGGCCGCGACACGGCCGATGAGGCCTGCGACCGCGCCATTGTCGGGCCGGCCAACCCAGACCGCGATAGTCGCCTTCCGATCGAAGCCGACGGCCCAGGCATCGCGATAGCCGTAAGAGGTGCCGGTCTTGAAGGCGATGCGGTCGGCGGCGCCGTTGAGCGGCGGGGGAGCCCCCTTGAGAATATCCGCGACATACCAGGCAGGCACCGCCTCGGTGAAGCGAAGGGAGGCGATCCCGGCCTCCTCGAGCCGCCGCACGAGCGCCGGAACATCCCCTCCCCGGGCCAGCCCGGCATAGAGCCGCGCGAGATCTTCGAGCGTGATGCCGAGCCCGCCGAGGCCGATCGCGAGACCGGGCTCCGCCTCCTTCGGCAGCACGATGCGCGCGCCTGCCGAGCGCAAGCTCGCGATGAAGCGCTCGGGCCCGATCTCCGAGAGAAGCGAGACCGCGGGCAGGTTGAGCGACATCTGCAGGGCGCGGCGCGCCGTGACCGCGCCTTGATAGGCAAGGTCGAAATTCTCCGGCGCATAAGTGCCGTAACGGGCCGGGCGATCGTCGATGATCGTCTCGGGATGGGCGATGCCATCCTCGAAGGCGAGCGCATAGATGAACGGCTTGAGCGCCGAGCCCGGCGAGCGCAGGGCGCGCGCCATGTCGATGGAGCCCGAGCGTTTCTCCGAGAGGAAATCGGGCGACCCCACATGGGCCCGCAACTCGCCCGTCGCGTTGTCGACGACAAGGATGGCGGCCGAGAGGCGCGAATCGAGCGTTGAGAGGCGCTGGCGGGCCAAGGTTTCCAACGCGGCTTGCAACCTCGCATCGATCGTAAGCCTGATCACGCGCTCGCCCGGCGTCGCTTCGAGCGCCTCCTCGGCCTCATGCGCGGCGAGTGCCGGGAAGGCCTGCCGCTCGGCCGGGATGGGCTCGGCCTTCGCATATTCGGCCTCGGCGGCGCTGATGAGGCCGCGTTCGCGCGCGCGATCGAGCACGCGCGCGCGGGCACGTTCGGCCGCTTGCGGGAAGCGGTCGGGCCGGCGCGTTTCCGGCGATTGCGGCAAGGCGACGAGAAAGGCAGCCTCGCCGATCGAGAGCCGTTTCGGCTCCTTGCCGAAGTAAGCGAAGCTCGCGGCGCGAAGGCCCTCGATATTGCCGCCATAGGGCGCCAGCAAGAGGTAGAGATCGAGAACTTGCGCCTTCGAGCGCGCACGATCGATCTCGATCGCGCGGATCATCTGGCGAAGCTTCGCCGAGACCGAGCGATCCGCGCGCGGCTCGAGGAGACGCGCCACTTGCATGGTGAGCGTCGAGGCGCCCGAGACGACGCGGCCTTTCGTGAGCATCTGCCAGCTGGCGCGCAAGACGGCTAAGGGATCGACCCCGCGGTGCTTCAGGAAACGGCGATCCTCATAAGCGATCAACATGCGAAGATAGCGGGGATCGACATCCTGAACTTCGATCGGCAGCCGCCAGCGGCCATTGTGAGTGGTGAAGGCCCGAAGCAGCGTACCCGAGCGATCGAGAACGACGGCGGACGCATCCTCATCGGAGGGCCACGGCACGGGACCAAGCTCGGTGACCGCGCGCCAGAGCCCATAGGTGCCAGCACCCAAGAGAAGAAGCGACACGGCGAGCGCGGCGCCGAAAAGCCGTAGAGATTTTCGACCCGTCTGGGGAAGGGCAAGAAGCCGCCGTTCCGGCAAGGCCGCGCGGCGCTCTTGCGGTGCTGCCTCTTGCGTCAACCGCCTCCCCCCTCCGCGCTATTTCGCCGGCGCGACATTGAAGCTGGCATAGGCCGTGCGGCCGAAGCGCTCCGGGCGATACATGTCCTCGACGGTCGCCGGCGGGTGCACATAACGTCCCGGAGATACGGCTCGCACCATATAGGCGAAAGCGAAGGCCGCCGGCTGGCCGGGAAAACGATCGACGGCAACCGCAAAGCGATCATCGCGGTACTCGGCGGTCGAGGGCTCGACCTCCCTTTTGAGCCAATCGAGCGCCGATACTTGATCTGCGTCCATCAGCTTCGGATTGTCGATCTCGAGCCCGGCCGGCAGCGGATCGACGATCAACAGGCGAGCATATTTCGCTTCCGGCTCCGTGATCTTCAGCACGACGACCAAGCGGTCGTTTTGCTTCACCTTGGAGAGATCGGCGAGCGAGCCGTCGAGCTTGTAATATTCCCGCGCGACCCCGTAGCCCTGGTTCGAGGCCGGATCCTGCGCGAGAGGATTGCCCGAGACCGTGAGGATCGATTGCGCCGGCAAATCGCTCGTATTCTGCACGGTGATCGGCTTTCCGCCGAGGCTTTCGTCTGAATAGCGCGCGTTGAAATTGCCTTTGCGATCCACGTCATTGACCTTGACCGTGAGTTCATTTGCGGTCGCGGCGAGCGCCTGGGCGGCAAGCACCATCCAGGCATTCTCTTGCGTGCTGGTGAAGAAGCGTGACGAGCGCGCGTCGTCCATGACCGCGCTCACCTTGACGAGCTCGTCCTGAGGCAAGCCCGTTTCCGCCGCGAGAGCGAGAACGCCCGCCCCATCACGCAAGCGCGAGCCATAATCGGGCCGCGACAAGCCATTGTCCTTCTCGCCCCGTAAAAGTGTGATGGCGGAAGAGAAGGTTGACTGCGAACGCCCCTTATCGCCCAAAAGCGCCAAAGCCGCCGCGATCTGAGCCCGCGCGAAGGGGCTTTGGAAGACGTCGAGCTTCGTGTCGGCCGCATAGCGCAAGTCGCTCGCGATCGGGCGGTGGTTGCGCGCCAGCACATAGGCGGCATAAGCAAATCCATCCGCTTTTTCGGCAGTCGGCTCACCATTCTTGATGAAGTTGCGCAGTCGATCGAGCGCCGATTGCAGGGCCAGCTGCGGCACCTCGAAATTGCGCTCGCGCGCCCGCGTCAGGAAATCCGCCGTGAACGCGTCGAGCCAGATGTCATCGGAGGATTCCTGCGACCACAGGCCGAAAGAGCCGTCCGAGGATTGTCGCGACAAGACACGCTCGATCGCCGTCTTGATTCGGCCGTCGATATCGGGGTCAAGCCCCAACCGCTCCGCCGAGGCGAGCTGGTTGACGTAAAGAAGCGGCATGGCACGCGAGACCGTCTGCTCCGTGCATCCGTAAGGGTAGCGATCGAGCGCCTGCAAGAGCGCTGCGACATCGATCGCCACAAGCGGGGCGATCGATACGCCAACCGAGCCCGTGCCGGGCAGGAACTCGGCGAGCAGATCCTTCGATACGGTGAGGCTCGCTTGCGGCGGCATCGGCCGCACGATGCGGTGATAGACCTCGGGCCTCCCCGGCTTGACTTTCACCGTAAGGCTCTCCTTGAAGCTGCCGCCCGCGCCGGCGAGCGTCACATCGACCGTCCCCGTGCCGATGCCCGAGGCCTTGACCGGAATCTGGATGCTTTTTCGTTCATGCTGGGCGAGCTTGAGCCTCGTATGTGTCGCGCTCGCCGGCACAGCGAGGGGCCCATGCGCATCGACATCGATCAAGAATTCGCCGGCGGGCGCCTCCACATTGTCGATGGAGATGTTGAAGCGAGTTTCATCGCCGTAATTGAGGAAGCGCGGCGAGGTGGCCTCGGCCACGACCGGATCGCGGACGATCACGTCTTTCGAGGCTTGCGCCACCCTCGTCTTCGACCAGGCGGCGGCCATGACGCGCACCGTCCCGTTGAAGGCCGGTAGATCGAAGGTGATATTCGCCGTCCCGTCCGCCCCCACCTTCACGATCCCGGAATAGCGCGCGAGCGGAGGCTGCGTCGGCGTATCCGCCTTGAGGCCACCGCCCTCATCGCCCCCCGAACGGATCGCACCCTTCTGACCCTGCATGCCGTCGATCAGGAAACCGTAGAGATCGCGGATTTCCGCGCCCAATTGGCGCTGGCCGAAGAAATACTGTTGCGGATTCGGCAGCTCGTAATTCGTGAGGGTCAAGATGCCGACATCAACCGCCGCGACGGTGACATAAGCCTCTTGTCCCGGCTCAAGGCCCGTGAGCTTCACGGGAATGTCGAGCTGCCCGCGCGGCCGCACCTTCTCCAGCGGCGAAAGCTCGAGGCCAAGCGTGTGGGCGGCCTTATCGATGCCGAACCAGGCAAGACCGAGCGCGCGGCCCGGCAGGCGCTTGGCGGCCGTGTCGAGCGGTCGATGCACGAGGGCGAGCATATAGGCGCCCGTGCCCCAGCCGGCCTCGACAGGCATCTCGACATCGTTGTCGCCGGCGCGCGCCTCGATCGTCCTGAGCGCCTGAACGCCTTCATTGACGACGGCAAGCGTCGCCGTCCCGGCGAATTTCGCGGAGAAATGGACCTTCGCCAAATCCCCCGAATTGTACTCGTGCTTATCGAGCGTGAGTTCGAGCGTGTCGGGCGTGTCGGCCGTCGTGCCTCCGCCCCAGCCGGCGTAGAAGCTGACAGCGGTTTGCGCCGCGCCATCGGCGGAGCGCACGTCGAGCCTGTAGCTGCCGTATTTCACCGGAACGTCAATCGCGCCCGGGGCGCCGGCCGCGATGTCCAAGCGGCCATCCGCCACCTTGCGCGTGTTGGTCAAGGGTTCGAACTGCCAGTTCCCGTCGCGCCGAAACCATTGGTAGGATCTGTGCACTTCGCTCAGCGTCCAGGATACGTCCTTGCGCCCCGCGCGAGCTCCCCTCTCATCCACGGCAACAAGCTCGAATTTCGCTAAACTACCCTCGATGAGCGCTTCGTCGTTGAACCGCTTCTTGACCCCGATGAGCGCGTGCGACGGCCTGATCGGCAAGGTCACCGTGCGGTCGAGCGAACGTCCGCCGGGCTCGCCGACCGTGAGCGTGATCTTGGCTTCGAGCGGGCGTGGCGCGGCGACCTCCTCGAGGGCCACCACGACATCGGCGTGCCCCCTGGCATCGGTCGTGTTTCCCTCTTCGATGGCGTTCGATTGATTTTGAAAGGGCTCGTCCTGCAACCCGACCGTGTAGCCTTCGAGTCCGGGCAGGCTGCCTTCGAGCGGCTCAATTGCGACATTGCCCGTCACATCGAGGCCGGCTCCCGGTGCTCCGTAAAGGAAGCGCGCATCGATCCCGATGCGCGCCGGCTCGCCGGCCAGAAGAATCTTCTCGGAAGGCGCGAGATTCACCTCGAGCTTCTGGGGAACGTAATCCTCGACGAGGAAGCTCGTCTCTCCGATCGAATCCGATTTCGGATCCGTATAGGCCTCGATGCGCCAGGTGCCGTGCTGGGCATCGGAGAGCAGCGGCAGCATCAGCGAGCGTCCACCGAGCCCCTGATCATCGAGCTTGACGCGCTTGTATTCGACGCCGTCCGGCCGCCTGATGACGATCGTGAGCGGCAAGCCTGGCACCACCGCGGCCTTGGCGTCGCGCAAGAGCGCGGTGAGGAAGACGGTCTCGCCCGATCGATAGACGCCGCGTTCCGTGAAAAGGAAAGCGTCGAGCGCCGTGCGCACCGGCCTTCCCGTCACCCCGCGATCGGTGAGATCGAAACCGTTGAGCGAAATGTCGAGGAAGCCGTAATCGCCCTTTCCGTCCGCGGCCACCACGAGCGACGGCGCCATGCCGCCGCTGCCGCGGGCGAGCCCCGCCTCGAAATGCGCATAGCCTTGCGCGTCCGTGGTCTTGGTGTCGAGAACCTCGTTGTTCTTCGCGATGAGCCGAAGCTCGACGCGGGCGAGCGGCGCCGCGCTCGCCAGCGATTTGACGAGCACGTGCACGCCATCCGTGCCGGAGAAGGCGGTGAGCCCGAAATCCGAGACCACGAACCATTGAGTGGCTCGCGAGGCATCGTCGCCATCGGCGACGCCATCGGGCCAGGCCGTCATGACGTAGACGCCGGCTTCGAGCTTGCCCACGGCCTCGAGCACCGGGAAAGCCGTCGTCACCTCGGTGTTGAGAATCGGCTTTGCATCGATCGAGCCGCTCCAGACCTTGACGCCGTCCTGGTCCGAAATCTGTCCCGCGCGATAGGCCGTGATCTGGTTGAGGAAGTCTTCCGAGCGTAAGGTCGGCAAGAGGTTGCGGTCCCCGATCCGGTTGATCGCGACATCGATCTTGGACGCATTGATGGAAAGGAGCGGAATGCCTTCCTGCCCGATGCGCGGGAGCACGTAGTTCTTGCCGCTGAAGCGCACTTGCGGGGAGCGGTCACGGACGTAAATTTCGTAATCGACCGATTTGAGGAGCGGCTCGTCGACCGCGGAAGGCAAGCCTTCGCGCAGGACGATGGCATAGCGTTCGCCGTGCTTCAGGCCCTCGACGCAAAGCTGCGCCTCCTCGACCGTGATCGCCGCATTGGCATTGCCGGACACGGCAACAAACGGAGCGAAATCGACCTTGCCGCGCCGCAACGGATCGGAGAACTCAAAGCAGATGCGGGGTTGATCCACATCGTTGTCGACCTTGTAGTCGACGACGCGGAAGCCATGCTCCTTGCGCATGTCCTCATAGGTCTTGCGCACATCGGCATCATCATTGCGGTCGAGGCTTGCGCGATAGGCGTTGAGTGCCGGACGCCAACGCCCCAGATCCGCGAAGACCCGACCGAGCACGAGAAGCGCCTTCGCCCCGTCCTTGCCGGTCGAAGCCCGCTGATAAGCGCCATAGGCGGCGGTGAGCGCGCGACTGCGCAAGGTGTATTTCTCTGAGGAGTCCCGGGGCTCGGTGGCGGTTGCGGCATCGGCGTAGCCGAGCCAGGGCGCCGCATTCTTCTCATCGAGAACGATCGCGGCGCCGAAAAGATCGAGGGCGCGCCGGGCATCACCACGCGAGAGGGCCGCAAGGCCATCGCTCTCGAGCTGAGCCGCCGGGCGCTTGGTAAGGCCGCCTGCTTCCTTGCGCAGCAATGCGGGAAACCGCACGACCCCGGTTGCGAGATCGTCTTGAACGAAAGCTTCCTCGGCGATGACAGGAGCGGCAAAAAACAACGAGACGGCCAAAGCCGCAAGACAAGACCACGTGCGCATTCAAGACCCCTCCATGTCCGCGCGTTCACACGGCGGCACAGGTGATTAGCGTAGCAGCCGCCTTCAAATTGGCAACGATAAGACCCTTGTGAAACTTGCAAGCATGTTTACGCGGCGTGAAAGCGTTTGGCAGCATTCGATCCAAGGGCGGGACCTACGGTTCGCGGCTCCTGGCGCCGGGTCCTTCGCCCTACGCTTGGTTCCGCTTTGGCGGGCAGGACCCGATCGCGGTCCCACCGCGCCCCATCACCCTCGCGTGAACAAGTGCAAAAAGCCGGGTCGTTAGCCTTCGTTTACTCGAGATGGAACTTCTCGAATTCGCGGTGCTCGGCCTTGATGCGCCTGACCGTGCCCGTGGCCGAGCGGTAAACCACCGTCTCGGTCTCGATCACATCCTTGCCGAAGCGCACGCCCGACAAAAGGGCGCCGTCCGTGACGCCGGTCGCCGCGACGATCACATCGCCCGAGGCGAGGTCGAGAAGGTTGTATTTGCGTTTGGGATTCCTGACGCCCATGGCGGCCGCGCGAGCCCGCTTCTCCGGCGTATCGAGGATCAAGCGGCCCTGCATCTGCCCGCCGACGCAGCGTAGCGCGCCCGCGGCCAGCACGCCCTCTGGCGCCGCGCCGACGCCCATATAGATATCTATGCCCGTCTCCTCGGGCTTGCTGGTGAAGATCACGCCCGCTACATCGCCATCGGTGATCAAGCGGATGCCGGCGCCGAGCGCCCGCACGCGTGAAATCAATTCGGCGTGGCGTGGCCGGTCGAGAATGAGCGCCGTGACCTCGCTCGGCGAGCCACCCTTCGCCTTGGCAAGGGCTCGGATATTCTCCTCGGGCGTCGCATCGAGATCGACCGTGCCTTCCGGATAGCCGGGTCCGATCGCGATCTTCTCCATGTAGACGTCGGGGGCGTTGAGAAGCGTGCCGTGCTCCGCCATCGCCATCACGGCGATCGAGCCCGGCATGTCCTTGGCGCAGAGCGTCGTCCCCTCCAACGGGTCGACCGCGATGTCGACTTTCGGTCCCTTGCCGTTGCCGACCTTCTCGCCGATGAAGAGCATCGGAGCTTCGTCGCGTTCCCCCTCCCCGATCACTACCGTTCCGTCGATCTGAAGCTTGTTCAGCTCACGTCGCATGGCGTCGACCGCGGCCTGATCGGCCGCCTTCTCATCGCCGCGCCCTCGCAAACGGGCGGAAGCGACGGCGGCGCGCTCGGTCACGCGCACGAGTTCCAGGGTGAGGATGCGTTCGATGATCTTGTCGGATCGAACCGTGATGGCCTCGCGCATGAAGATCTTCCTCGTGACGGAACGCTTTTGATCGGGGCGAGCGGCAAGCGCTATTCGCGCTCGATGCGGATCACCTGAGGCGGCTCGGCGATGTGCCCGTCCGCCGTCACCGCGTCAAGGGCAACCCGGATGGCGCTCTCCGCCGTCGCATAGGTGATCAGAACCACCGGAACCGCGCTCTCGGCGCCATTACGGGTGAGCGACGTGGCGGGCTGGCGCGCCCTGCCTTTCTGCAGGATGCTCTCGAGCGAGATCTTCTGCTCGGCGAAACGTGTGGCGATGGCAGCCGCCGCGCCCGGATGGTCATAGACCGAGAGCCGCACGTAATACCCGCCTTCGTGGCGTTGCATCGGGGCTCGCATCGGCTCGGCGAGCGCATCGACAGGAAGCCCGAAGGGCGGCGCCAGGCGCCCGCGCGCGATGTCGGTGATGTCGGCAACGACCGCAGACGCCGTAGCCTCGCCGCCGGCGCCAGGCCCGACGAGCGTGATCTCGCGCACCGCGTCCGCGTCGATGGTCACCGCATTCGTCACGCCCATCACCTCGGCGATGGCCGCGCCCTTCGCCACCATGGTCGGATGCACGCGCTGTTCCACCCCGTTTGCGGTGCGCACCGCGACGCCGAGGAGCTTGATGCGGAAACCGAGTTCATCGGCCATCGCAAGATCGAGCGGGGTGATGGAGGCGATGCCTTCCACATGGATGGCATCGGCATCGATGCGCGTGCCGAAGGCGAGGCTGGTGAGGATCGCGAGCTTATGGGCGGTGTCGAAGCCGCCGACATCGAAGGTCGGGTCCGCTTCCGCATAGCCGAGGCGCTGCGCGTCAGCGAGAACCTCCGCGAAGGCGAGCTTCTCCGTTTCCATGCGGCTGAGGATGTAATTGCAAGTGCCGTTGAGGATACCCTGGATACGGGTGATCTCATTGCCCGAAAGCGCTTCACGCAGCGTCTTGATGATCGGGATGCCGCCCGCGACCGCGGCCTCGAAGGCGAGCGGAACGCCTGCCTTCTCGGCCGCCCTTGCGAGCTCGGTGCCGTGCTTTGCGAGCAAAGCCTTGTTGGCAGTCACCACGGCCTTGCCCGCCTTGATCGCGGCCTCGAGCGTCGCCCGTGGCGGCCCATCCTCCCCGCCGATGAGCTCGACGACGAGGTCGAGCTCCGGCGCGCGAGCAAGCGCAACCGGATCGTCGAACCATGCAACGCCATCAAGATCGATCCCGCGATTGCGCGATCGATGTCGCGCCGACACCGCGGAGAGCACGATCTCCCGCCCGGCAAGGCGCGAAAGCGCCACGCGCCGCGTCGCCAGAATGCGCGCCACGGCAGAACCGACGGTCCCAAGGCCGGCAAGGCCGAGGCGAAGAGGAGCTTTGTCTTGGGGCATGAGAGGATCAAATGAAGGTCGAGGCCGCGCTTGTGCCCCATGCCGCACTTTGAGGCAAGGCGCGGCGCCGCGCACGAGGAATCAGGGTAAGGCCTGACGCAAGCGTCCGGCGCATTCGCTCAAGCTCGTCACGCCGAGAAGGCCGACCGTGCGGTCGATTTCCTCGCGCAGGATGGACAGCGCGTGCTTCGCCCCCTCCTCTCCGCCGGCCGCCAAGCCATAAAGCGTGGCGCGGCCGAGCAGCACGAGATGTGCGCCGAGCCCGATCGCCTTCACGACGTCGGTGCCGCGCCGGAAGCCGCCGTCGACCATCACGCATAGCCGCGTGCCGACCGCTTCCACCATGGCGGGCAGCACCTCGATCGGCGAGACGGAACCGTCGAGCTGACGCGCGCCGTGGTTCGAGACGACGATGCCGTCGACGCCGGCATCCGCGAGCCGACGCGCGTCCTCGACGTCGAGGACCCCTTTCACCACGAGCTTTCGCGGCCAGATGCTCTTGAGCCAGGCGATCTCCTTGAAGGTGATGGACGGGTCCATTTGTTGCACCAGGAAGGCGCGCGTGCGCACCGGGTTGGCGTTCCTGCCGGGCAAAAATTCGAGGATGTTTTCGAATAGCGGCACGCCATTGGGCACGAGCACGTCCCAAATCCAGCGCGCATGCTTCAAAACCTCGAGCTTGCTCGAGAGCTGCAATTGCCCCGGCCCGACGTAATGGCGCCTGTCCCATTCGCGGTTGCCGAAGACGACCGTGTCCGTGGTGAGCACGAGCGCTTCGCAACCCGCAGCCGCCGCGCGCGCCACTATGGCCTCGGTCATGGCGCGATCCTTGAGCATATAGAGCTGCATCCAATGGCGTCCGCCGGCGCCTTCGGCAACCGTCTCGAGCCTCAGCGTCGAGACGGTGCTCTGGACGAAGGGGATGCCGAAACCGGCGGCGGCGCGCGCAAGCGCGAGATCGCCCCGATGCGCGAAGAGACCGCTCGATCCGGTCGGCGCGATGGCGAGCGGCAGCGGCAATTTCCTGCCGAAGACTTCGACTGAAAGATCGCGCCGGGAAACATCGGTGAGGGTTCTCGAGACGAAGGCGATGCGCTCGAATGCCTTGCGGTTGCGGCGCAGCGTAACCTCGTCCTCGGCACCGCCCTCGAGATATTCGAGCACGAAGGCCGGCAAGCGGCGCCTGGCGAGGGTCCGCAGCTCCTCGATGGTGATCGCCTTGCGAAAATCGCGGCCTGAATGGAATCGACGCTGCATGCTGCCTCTCTGGTCACGACAGGGCGGAGTTCGGCGGGTGAGCTCGGCTTTTCGTAACCGGATGCGATGCTATGGTAGCGGGCGTCAATAGTGCCCCTTTCCAGGAAACCGAGCCAAACCCTTCGAGATCCATGCAATTGTCTTACGTGCTGCACATCTGTCCCTCGATCCCTGGGTGTTTTCCGTGAGCGCCGCCCCGCCGTCCCGGACGGTGAGGATTGTCGCCGTGCTCGCCACCATGCTCGACCGGCGCTCGATGTCCTCCCGGGCTCGCCTCTACCGGCGTGCCGAGGCGACGCTCATCCTGATCGGCCTTCTCGCCATGATCGTCATGACGACACTGAGCCTTGCCGATGCCGCGCGGTCCCTGGCGTCGGGCGTGCTCATCGTCATAATGGTGCTCTTCCTCATCGATGCTGCGGTGCGGCTCGCGCTCAACCGGGCAATCACGGCGCACGAGCGGCTGGAGACCGAGGACGGGGATACCGCGCGCTGGATCGGCACGGCCTGGGGAGCACTCGATGTGCTCACCATTCTGCCCATGGCGATCGCGGCGCCTCTCTACTGGACGCCGAGCGGCGCCCCCCTCCTTGCTTCGCTCTGGCTCTTGCGGTTCGCGCGCTATTCGCGCGGCGGGCGCATCCTGGCGACGGTGATCCTTCGCGAGCGTGAGCCGATACTAGGCGTGCTCCTCCTCTTCGGGATGGTGCTCACCGGCGGCGCGGTTCTCGGCTATCTCGCGGAGCGGCACGCCCAACCCGCGGTCTTCACCAGCGTCGGCGCTTCGCTTTGGTGGGCGATCACCACGCTCACCACGACGGGCTATGGCGACATGGTGCCGGTCACGCCGCTCGGGAGGATGGTCGGAGGCGCCGTGATGATCGGCGGCCTCGGCACGATCAGCCTTCTCGCCGGTATTCTCGCGACCGGTTTCGCGGCCGAGCTGAAGCGGACCGAGTTCCTGCGAAGCTGGGATATGATCTCGAAGGTGTCCTTCTTCGAGAACGCCGGCGCGGCGACCATCGCCGATGTCGCCTCCCTGCTTCGCCCGCGCGATTTTCCGGCGCGTTCGGTCGTCACGCGGCGCGGACAACCCGGCGATTGCATGTATTTCATCGTCGATGGCGAGGTCGAGATCCTGATCGAGCCGAAACCCGTTCGGCTCGGGCCCGGCGCTTTTTTCGGCGAGATCGCCATATTGACCGGAGCACCGCGCAACGCGACGGTGATCACCACCAAAGTGACGCAGCTCCTCAGCCTCGACATCGCCGATTTCCGGGCGCTTGCCGCGAGCCGACCCGAGCTCACCGACCTCATCCGCAAGGAGGCCGATCTGCGTTTGGGTAAGGCCACGGAACAAGAGAGCGAGGACATCTAGCCGCGGCGACACGGCCCGATTTTTCCCACGTCCCGCTCTGCTGGCGAGAGTCTCTCGCCAACAAAAAAGGGCACGGGAACCTCCTGCCCGGCAAAAGCGTAAACTTGGACCGGTGGAGGTGAGGAAGATCCGTACCGCCGTCGTTCAACCGCGTTGCCGTTCCGCGGCGCGGAGGGGAGTGGCGTTCACACGCATCGGAACGGCCTCATGGAGGCTTTGATGCGTGCCCTCATTGTCGTCGGTCTTCTCAGCGTCGCACTCCCCGCCAGCGCCCATGATCTGTGGGCGAATGGCACGGCGGTTCCCGATTGGGTCAAGAAATCCTGTTGTGGCCCCGAGGATGTGCACCATCTGACTGCGCAGCAGGTCCATGCCATGGCCGATGGCTGGCATGTCGATGGTTACGCAGGGGTGCTCGCCTACGGGCGAGAGTTGCCCTCGCAAGACGGCGATTACTGGATTTTCTACAAAAGATATCCTGACGGATCCCAGACGCCTGTTTACTGCTTCTTCGCGCCGGAGCAATCCCTCTGATTGTCCGTCTGATATCGCGCCCGAAAACGCAAGCTCACGTCACTCCGCGGCCGCAAGCGCTGCGGCCTTGCGTGTCAGGAGCGCGCGGAGCGCCGCGGGCTTCAAGGGTTTGTGCAGAAGATCGACATCGTCCGAAGCGGCCTTGTGCCTCAAGCCCCGATCCCGATCGGCGGTGATCAGGAAGGCCGGAATATGGGCGCCGAAACGCGCTCGCAGCATTGCGATCGCGGCAAGCCCGTTTGATTCATCGAGATGGTAATCGGCAATGATGAAATGGGGGGCTCCCGCCTCTTCCAGGCGCCGCATCGCGTCTTGTGCCTGGGTCGCCACGACGCAGACGCAGCCCCAGCCCTCGAGCAGCGCGCGCATGCCGGAGAGAATTGAAGGCTCGTTGTCGATGACGACGATGCGCAACCCGGCATGGCCGCCGCTTTGGCGCAAAGCGATGCGCCGCGGAGCTTGGCGCCTCGGCATTTCCGAAGTCGCGGGAAGCGAGAGGCGAAATACCGACCCCCGTCCCGGCGCGGATCGCACCTCGAGCGGCGTCGCGAGAAGATCGGCGATACGGCGCACGATCGACAGCCCAAGGCCGAGCCCTTGGGCTTGCAGCGCGCCTTCCGGCAAGCGCTTGAACTCCTCGAAGATCGCAGGTTGTTGGGCCTCGGCGATGCCGACGCCGCTATCCCAAACCTCGAGGAGAACGCGGACGCCGCGTCGGCGCGCACCGACGAGCACGCCGCCCGCGCTCGTATATTTGATGGCGTTCGACAACAGATTCTGCAACAGGCGGCGCAGCAGCAGCCGGTCCGTGCTCACGATCGCGCTCGATCTTGCGACGCGCAGCTTCAGGCCTTTTGCCGCCGCATGCGGGGCGAATTCGCGTTCGAGCTCGCGCAACAGCTCCTCGAGCTGCAGCGGCACCATTTCGGACCGCATGGCGCCCGCGTCGAATTTGGCGATGTCGAGAAGCTCGGAAATGATGCCCTCGACGACTTCGAGCGACCCGTCCACGTGGCTCGCAAGTTTCGCGGCACCGGCGGCACGCGGACGCTCGGCGAAAGCGGAAGCGTAGAGACGCGCGGCGTTCAGAGGCTGGAGGATGTCGTGGCTCGCCGCGGCGAGGAAGCGTGTTTTCGAGGCATTCGCCTCCTCGGCCAGCGCCTTGGCGCGGATGAGCTCGGCATTGAGGCGCTCGAGCTCGCGGGTACGTTCCTTGACGCGCCCTTCGAGCGTTTCATTGGCGATCGCCAGCTCCTCCTGCGCCGCGACGCTTGCCGTGACATCGGTGTAAGTCGTCACCACGCCCCCATCCGGAAGCGGGTTGGACCAAACCTCGATCACCGCGCGCGACGGATAAAGGCGCAGCCTCACCGGATCGGTGCCATCGAAGAAGCTTCGTATCCGCATCTCGACGAAGACCTCCGCGTCGCCTTCGCCATAAAGGCCTCGCCGCGCGTTGAAGCGCACGATCTCGTCGAGCTTCACCCCGGCCTTCACGAGGGTCTGCGGCAAATCGTAAAGCTCGAGCCAGGCGCGGTTCCAGGCGAGGAGGTTCCTCTCCTTGTCGAACACGGTGATCCCTTGCCGGGCGTGATCGAGCGCGTGCTGCAGCAAATCGCGTTTGTGCTGCAAGGCGGCCGATGTATCGCCCAGAAGCTGCAGGGCGTCGCGGCTCGAGACGGTCGGGCGGCGCGTGAGCAAGGCAAGCACGAGGCGGGCGGAGGAAGCGCCGATCGCCGAGGACAGAAGATGCTCGACCCGGCGCACGAGCTCGACATCGGCCGGCGCTCCGAGCGCCGCAGCCGAGCCGGAACCGCCGAGGAAGCTCTCGAAAGCGCGCCTTGCGCGATCGGGCCCGAGAAATCGCGCAACCGTGTCGCGCAGCTCCGCGATGCTGACCCTTTCGCGGCGAGCGAAGAGCGGCGGGCTGTGGCGAGCCTTGCGGTTGAGGAAAACGCCCGCTTGGGCGCGCTCCATTCTCGTCAACCCCCGACTAAGGGAACCGAGCACGAGCGCCGCGACATTTGCCGCGAGGCTCCAGAAGACGCCATGCGCCAAGGGGGTAAGCTGAAGCCCGAGAAGATGCTCGGGACGAAGCCAGGCGACGCCCATCGGGCCCTGCGCGATGAGGAGATCGAGCCCGTGGCGCGAGCCGGCGAAACTCGGCAGCAGCAAGGTGTAGATCCAGATCGCGCTGCCTGCGATGAGCGCCGCGAGCACGCCTCGCGCATTGGCGCGGCGCCAGAACAGCGCCGCGAGGAAGCTCGGGAAAATCTGGGCAATTGCGGCGAAGGACAAAAGGCCGATGGCCGCGAGCGCTTCGCCGCGTGCGCCGCGGAAATACAGGTAGCCGAGCATCACCACCACGAAGATCGCGACGCGGCGCACCGCGAGAATGAAACCCGTCATGTCGCCGCTGAGGGCTTTTCCCCCGCCCGCGCTGCCGGGTGTTTCCAGCAAGTGCTGGCGAGCCGAGTGGAACCGCAACACGAGCGGCACGGCGAGGTGGTTCGAGATCATGATGGCGACCGCGATCGAATCGACTATCACCATCGCGGTCGAAGCCGAGAGGCCGCCGATGAAGGCGATGAGCGCGGTCAGAGTTTCGCCGCGGCTGAGAGGGACGGCGAGCAGCAGCAGGGCATTGTCGGAACCGCCCTTTGGCGCAAGCGCGAGGCCCGCGGCGGCAATCGGCAGCACGAGGAGATTGATGAGCACGAGGTAAAGTGGGAACATCCAGCGGGAGCGCGTGATGTCCTTGATGTCGCGGTTCTCGACGAAGGTGACGTGAAACTGGCGCGGGAGAAGAAGGATCGCCGCGACCGAGAGGCTCGCCATGGTGAGGAAGCTCACCGGATCGGTGAGGCGCCAGGGCTGAAACCGCGCTTGCGCCTCGGTCACGGCGGCCGGAAGTCGGTCGAGGAAGGCAGGCGAGACGATCACGAGGCCGACGATGAGAAAGGCGGAAAGCTTGACGATCGCCTCCATGGCGATTGCGAGCATCAGCCCGTCTTGATGCTCCGTCGCGTCGATATGGCGTGTGCCGAAGGCGACGGCGAAGCCCGACAGCACGAGCGCCACGATCAGCGAAAGGTCGCCGAAAAGCATGAACGCGCCCGTGTCGGCGCCACCTTCGAGGCTCGCGAGCAGCGCCGTGAGCGATGCCGAAACCGCTTTGAGCTGCAAGGCGATGTAGGGGATGACGGCAACGAGCGCGATGAGGGCGACAGCCGCCGCCACGAACTCGTTCTTGCCGTAGCGGGCGGCGATCAGATCGGCGATCGAGGTTGAGTTTTGCGACTTCGCGAGGCGCGCGATGCGGGTGAGGAGCCCCGTGCCAAAAAGAAAGACGAGGGCCGGCCCCACATAGATGCCAAGAAATGCGATCCCATTTATCGAGGCGAAATCAACCGAGCCGTAGATCGTCCAAGAGGTGCAATAGACACTCAGGCAAAGCGCGTACACGGTGGCGCGCGACCGTCCCGAAAGCCAGGTTTTTCCGCGCCGATCGCCATATTGCGCGACCACGAAGAGGAAGCACAAATAGACGAGCGCCGAGAGGATGACCGTCCAGCTGGCGATCATGGCGCCTCACCTGTCAAGTTTCGATCAGCGCAGCCAACGCGCCGCCGGCAAATGCCTTTTGCCACAAGAGCGCTTGATGGCGAAGCCCGCCCGGACTTCGCAAGAGCCGATTTCGCCATTAACCGCGCCCGCCGCAACGCATTGACCTCCTCCCCCGCGCCCCCCTAACGTCCCGCTCCGGTCGGGTGGCTTGCGCTTCGCGGCAATCCAAGGGGTCCGGAGGGCCGCATGTTCGTTCCGAAGCGCTCGGGTTTGCGCTACCGCATCGATCGAGGTGATTACCTTGGCGTGATCTGGCTCTCGCTCGGTTCGGTCGCCGTGGCCGAGATCGCGGGGCGCATGCGTCCGGACGCCATCGTTCTCGATCTCCAGCACGGATTATGGGATCGCCCGGGCTTGGAAGCGGCGATCGGCGTGGTTCCGCCCGAAATTCCGGTTCTCGCGCGCGTCGCCGAGAACAGCCCCTTCGCCATCGGCCAGGCGCTCGATGCGGGCGCCGAAGGCGTGATCGTGCCGCTGATCGAAAGCCGCAAGCAGGCGGCGCGGGCCGTGAAGGCTTCGCGCTACCCGCCTCATGGCGAGCGCTCCGGAGGCGGCGCCCGCCCGCTCGCCGATTACGTCGATTATCACGCCGCATCCGAGCGCGGCATCATCGTCGCCGTGATGATCGAGACCGTGAAGGGTCTGGAGAATGCGAGGAAGATCGCCGCGACCGAGGGCGTCGACCTTGTCTTCATCGGTACAGGGGATCTTGCGCTCTCGCTCGGCGTCTTTCCAAAGATGGAAGCGCGCCACGAGGATGCCTGCCGCGAAATCCTCGACGCTTGTCGTCGCCATTGGACGCCTTGCGGCATCTTCACGACATCGGCGGATGCCGCCGCGAAGCGGCGCGCGCAAGGCTATCGCCTCACCGTGGTCGCCGACGACATCAGCCTGATCGGACGAGGATTGGCAGCCGCGACGAGCGCATTCGCGGCGCGCGACGTGCATGCCATCGAGGCGCGAAGCTCCTCTCCCGGCACCGCTCTCCCCGAGCGCAGGTGAGCTCCAAGCGTCAGGCAGTTGAGATGCGCCGTCCCCCCAAGCTAGGATGACACCTCGGAGGAACACATCATGACCACGGCAGTTCTCGAAAAACTCGCGAAGCAGATGGCGAAGCGCAAGATCCGCGTCGTGGATCTGACGCAGACTCTGAGGCCTTCGACCCCGGTGATCCAGCTTCCGCCGGCTTTCGCCCAGTCGAACCCTTTCTCGATCTCGCCGATCTCGCGCTACGACGACAAGGGCCCGGCCTGGTATTGGAACAACATCGCCTGTGGCGAGCATACGGGAACGCATTTCGACGCACCGATCCATTGGGTGTCGGGCAAGGATTATCGAGACGGCGCGACCGACACGATCGATGTGCAGCGCTTCGTGGCGCCCGCCTGCGTCATCGATTGCTCGAAAGAGGCGGCGAAGGATGAGAAATTCCTGATCACCCCGAAGCACATCCTTGCCTGGGAAAAGAAACACGGGAAAATCCCGAAGGGCCATTGGGTGCTGATGCGCACCGATTGGTCGAAACGTACGGACCCCGCGGCGTTCCTGAACATGAAGGAAGACGGCCCGCATGTGCCGGGCCCGAATGTGGATGCCATGCGCTTCCTGACGCAAGAGCGCGACGTGAACGGCTGGGGCGTCGAGGCGGTCGGCACCGATGCGGGCCAAGCCCATTCCTTCGAGCCGCCCTTCCCGGCGCACAACCTCATGCATGGCGCGAACCGACTCGGGCTCGCGAGCCTTTGCAATCTCGATCAGTTGCCGCCGACGGGCGCCGTGATCTTCGCGGCGCCGCTCAAGATCGAGCAGGGCTCGGGCAGCCCCTTGCGCGTGCTGGCGCTCGTCGCTGAAGGCTAGCGACCCGGCACCTTGCGCGACGCGAGGCCGTCGCCGATGCTTTCGAGGAGGAGCGTTCACGCAGGGCGCGAGCCTTGCGGGATTCCTCCTTTACTCTCCTCCCCCGGTTTGGTATCGAGCGCGTCTCTTGGGACGGCGATGCCGAGCCTGAAGGGCGCATAGCTCAGTTGGTAGAGCAGCTGACTCTTAATCAGCGGGTCCAAGGTTCGAATCCTTGTGCGCCCACCA
>DASZIL010000189.1:0-33793 GCA_035949255.1 Beijerinckiaceae bacterium
TGCGTCGGCACGGCGTTCGCCGGAAGGGACGCGGCATCGACCGCGAAACCATGGTTCATCGAGACGATCTCGACCTTTCCGGTCGCCATCTCCTTCACCGGATGATTGGCGCCGTGATGCCCTTGGCTCATCTTCACGGTCCTGCCGCCGATGGCGAGCGCCATGATCTGGTGACCGAGGCAGATGCCGAAGGTCGGCACGCGCTCGTCGATCAAGCGTTTGATCACCGGAACGGCGTATTCGCCGGTCGCGGCGGGATCGCCAGGCCCATTGGCGAGGAAAACCCCATCCGGCCCCAGCGCGAGGAGCTCCTCGGCCTTCAAGGTCGGCGGCACGACCGTGACCTTGCAGCCGCGCGCCGCAAGCAGCCGCAAGATGTTGCGCTTCACGCCGTAATCGATGGCGATGACGTGGAAGCGCGGCTCTCCCTGGCGGCCATGGCCATCCGGCCAGGCCCATTCGGTCTCTTCCCAGCCTTGACGTTGGAAGGAGGCGACGAGCGGCACGAGGTCGAGCCCCGTCATGGAAGGCAAGGCCTTCGCCTTCATCGCGAGCGCGGCCCTGTCGAACACGCCTTCCGGATGATGGGCGACCACCGCATTCGTCATCCCCTTCTCACGGATGAGCGCCGTCAGGGCGCGCGTATCGACGCCGCTGATACCCACGACGCCGCGCGCCACGAGCCATTCGTTGAAGCCGCGGCGCGACCGCCAGTTCGAGGGCTCCGTGATCGGCTCGGCGATCACGAGGCCGCGCACGCCGGAAGGAGAAGCCATGTTGACCGTCTCGACATCCTCTTCATTCACCCCGACATTCCCGATATGCGGAAATGTGAAGGTGACGATCTGCCCTGCATAGGAAGGGTCGGTGAGGATTTCCTCATATCCGGTCATGGCCGTGTTGAAGCAGACTTCGCCCGACGCCTCGCCCGTGGCGCCGACGCCAAAGCCCTCGATCGCCGTTCCATCGGCGAGAACGAGCATGGCGGTGGGGCGCGGCTCGGTCCAGGGAGAAGGCGAAGCGGCAAAGGCGCGAGCTTGTGCCGACGGGGGGTAGCTTGGCGTCGAACCTGGCATGAACGTCTTCCATGGACCCAAATTGGGCGCTTGCGACCGAAATGGTGTTGCGTCGCTGTGAGTAAGCTCGGCGGCCTTGGGCGTCAATTCGCTTGAATGCCATCCCATTCGCCGGTGAGGGGGTCTTCTGGTCGATGCGACCTCGCAGGCCCTTGACGCTCGAGGCCCAGCCTTCCTATTTCGGCGCTCCGCGCGATGCGATCAGGAGGCGATGATGTCGCTGAGAGAGAGATTCACCGAGGCGATGAAGGAGGCGATGAAATCCGGGGACAAACCCCGGCTCTCAGCCGTACGCCTCATCAACTCGGCCGTGAAGGATCGCGACATCGAAGGGCGCGGCTCCGGAAAGAAGGAGGCGAGCGAGGAAGAGATCGTGACGCTGCTGCAAAAGATGATCAAGCAGCGCCAGGAATCGGCCGCGCTCTACGACAAGGGCGCTCGCCCCGAATTGGCCGCGCAGGAGCGCGCCGAGATCGCCGTGATCTCATCCTTCCTGCCGCAACAGCTCGACGAGGGCGAAGTTGCGAAGGTGATCGAGGAGGCGATCGCCGCGACAGGCGCCTCAAGCATCAAGGACATGGGCAAGGTGATGGCGTGGATGCGCGAGCGCCACGCCGGCAAGATCGATTTCTCCAAGGCCGGGCCCGCGGTGAAATCGGCCCTGAGCGGATAGGCGCTGAGCCCGCGCGCCCAGTCCTCGCGCCTCGCGCGGCATCACTGCCGGGAACGATGACGCCGCTCCTGAGGCGCGATCACCCACCCCTACAGAAGAGCGAGCTGCACCGGTTCCTTCTCGCGCCCCGGCACGCTGAACAGATCCGATCTCGGGCGGAGTCTCTCGCGGTTGAAGCCGAGTTTCCTCGCGGCGATCTCGAAGCGGCGGCCGATCGTCCAGGCGTAAGGGCCTTCGCCGGTCTGGCGCACCCCGAAGCGCGCGTCGTAATCCTTGCCGTCGCGCGTGCCCTTCACGAGGGACATCACCCGGTCGAGCTTGCCTGGATGATGCTCGAGCAGCCATTCGCGAACGAGATGGCGCAATTCGCGCGGCAGGCGCAACAGCACATAGCCAGCCTCTTGGGCGCCTGCCTCGCGCGCCGCGGCAAGCACCTTTTCGATCTCGCCATCGTTGAGCGAAGGAATGACCGGCGCGACGAGCACCGTCACAGGGATCCCCGCCTTCGAAAGCGCCTTGATGGTGGAAAGCCGCCGCGACGGCGTCGCGGCCCTGGGCTCCATCTCGCGGGCAAGGCTTGCATCGAGCGTGGTGACCGAGAGCGCGACCTTGGCGAGGCCTTTCTTTGCCATGGGCGCCAAAATATCGATGTCGCGCGCGACGAGCGCCGATTTCGTCACGATGCCTACCGGATGGTTGAAGCGCGACAGCACCTCGAGCACGCCACGCATGATGCGGTATCTCCGCTCGATCGGCTGATAAGGATCGGTGTTGGTGCCGATCGCGATGACGCGCGGCTTGTATGAAGGATGCGACAGCTCCTTCTCCAGAAGCTCCGCTGCGTTGGGCTTGGCGAAAAGCTTCGTCTCGAAATCGAGCCCCGGCGAGAGGCCCATATAGGCATGGGTCGGCCGCGCGAAGCAGTAGACGCAGCCGTGCTCGCAGCCGCGATAGGGATTGATCGAGCGGTCGAAGGAAAGATCGGGTGAATCATTGCGGCTGATGATCGTGCGTGCGCGCTCGATCGTCACCTCGGTGCGGAAGCTTTCTTCTCGATCGGTCGTCTCGTCTTTTTCGCTCTCCCACCCGTCATCGAAGCTCTCGCGCGACAACGGCTCGAAACGCCCTGAGCGATTGGTGACCGCGCCCCTCCCGCGCCGCCTTTCGCTCTCGACAAAATCCGTTCCGAGCGCAGCCTTGGGCGCTTCGCTCTCGAATCCCGTCGTGATCTGAAGCCGATCGAGCGGATGCAGCGCCCTTCGTGCCGGCATACCCATGGTGCTCTCCTGTTCCTCGATTGTTGGAACATAAAGAGAACATATGTCGTTCAGAAGAAGAAATCAAGCATTTGAAATCATGATCGGTCCGGGAAACGGCAAAGCCGTCGCGGAATGGCCGACGGGCTCTTCAACTCAGCCCGGCACGCGCACCGTGGCCCGCAAGCCGCCGAGCGGGCTTTCGGACAAGCTGATGTCGCCGCCGTGCGCGCGCGCGATATCGCGCGCGATGGTGAGGCCAAGCCCCGTGCCGCCGCTCGAATCGAGCGTGCGCGCCTTGTCTAGGCGAAGGAAGGGCTTGAATACATCCTCGCGCCGATCGCGCGGGATGCCCGGCCCGTCATCATCGACCGTGATGGTGAGCACCCTTGCGTCATGCACGGCGTCGATCTCGATGCGCTCGGCATAGCGCACGGCGTTGAGCACGAGGTTGGTGAGGCACCGCTTGAAGGAGCGCGGCCGCACCACCGCCACCGGATCACCCGTGATCGAAAATTCTGCCTTGTGGCCCAGGCGCTCCGCATCCGCCTTGAGCACATCGAGCAGCGCGCGCACATCGATCGCTTCCGGCTGCTCGCCGGCATCGCCACGCGCGAAGGCAAGATAGCCTTCGAGCATCCGGCTCATCTCGTTCACATCGCCGCGCATCTCCTCGACCTCCGTCGCCTCGTCGAGGAGCTCGAGCGAAAGCCGAAACCGCGTCAACACGGTACGCAAATCATGGCTCACGCCGGCGAGCATGGTGGTGCGCTGATCGATCATGCGCTCGAGCCGTCGCTTCATCTCGATGAAGGCGTGGCCGGCCTTGCGGACCTCACGCGCGCCCCGCGGCCGAAATTCGATGTCGCGCCCTTTGCCGAAGCTTTCCGCCGCATCCGCGAGCCGCAGGATCGGCCGGATCTGGTTGCGCAGGAACAAGACCGCGATGGTGAGGAGGAAGAGCGAGCTCCCCGCCATCCAGGCGAGAAAGATGCCGCTGTTCGACGCATAGGCCTGGCTGCGATGCGCGACGACGCGCAAGGTCGCGTCATCGAGCTGAACCCTGATCTCGATGAGGTTCGAGCGTCCGATCGTGTCGACCCAGTAAGGGCGATGGATATGGCGCCTGATCTCCTTCGCCAACGCCTCATCGAAGAATTGAAAGAACGGCTTCGGCGCCGGCGACGGCAACGGCGTCGGCGGCATGAACTCGACATCGAGGTTCAGCCGCTCGGCCGCGATGCGCTCGATCACCTCCTGCTTGCCGGGCCCCAAGGCGTCATCGAGGTCGACGAGCGCGGCGATGTCCTGCGACAGCGCCGCCGAAAGCCGCTCTGTCACCGTCTGCCAATGCCGCTCCATGAAGACGTAAGCGAGGATGGATTGCAGCAACACCATCGGCGCGATGACGATGACCAGGGCCCGCACATAAAGGCCCTTCGGCATGATCGCGCTCAAGACCTTGGAGAGGCCTTGATTGGCCGCGCGTGCCCCCTTGCGCATCTGGCGCGCCGGCCAACGGTCGAGGACGAACGCCTTCGCGGCGCCCGCGACGAAGGTTGCCGCGTCGCGCGCCCCCGCGCGCGCCACTTTCAGGGCCGGCGTGATCGCGTTCGACGACGCCGACCAGAGGGTCATGGCTCGATCGCCAACCGGTAGCCTTGGCCGCGCACCGTCATCAGCCAACGCGGATTGGCGAGGTCGGATTCGATCTTGCGGCGCAGCCGATTGATCTGCACGTCGACCGATCGATCGGCGGCGAGCTGATCGCCTCCGCCGGCGAGCGTCTCGCGCGGAACGGGCGCCCCTTGCGCCGCGGCGAGCGCGGTGAGCATCTCGCGCTCGCGATCGGTGATGCGGACGAGCTCGCCGTCGCGGTGCAATTCGCCGCGCTCGAGATCGAAGCCGAAGGCGCCGAAACGCACCGATTTCGGCACATCCGCAGCGCTCCCGCGCTTGCCGTCCGAGCGCCTGAGCACGTTCACGAGCCGCAAGAGCAGCTCGCGCGGGTCGAAGGGTTTTGGGAGATAATCATCGGCGCCGATCTCGAGGCCCATGACCCGGTCCTCGGTCTCGGTTCGCGCGGTGAGCATCAGGATCGGCGTATCATTTGACTTTTTGAGATCGCGCGCGAGATCGAAGCCGCTCTCGCCCGGCATCATTACGTCGAGGATGAGGGCGTCGAAGGCGATCGAGGCGAGCTTGGCGCGCGCCGCTCCCGCCGAGGCGGCGGTGGTGACGCGATAACCTTCGCGCGCAAGGTAACTCGACAGAAGCGTGCGAATGCGCGTGTCGTCATCGACGACGAGCACATGAGGCGAATGATCGCCGAGCGGCTTCTGGGCCGCGCGTCGCGGAGCGGGAACGGCGGAAGAGACCATCGTCATGAGCAAAAACCCTCCGCGCCTCCAGCCAAGCTCATAGGTGCGATCCGTTGATCCGCCCGCGAGCCACGAGCTCGAGAACATGCGCCCGGTCCCCCTCGCCGACCATTCCGGCAAGAAAGCGCGTCACCGCCATGCGCGTGTCGACGCCCGCCTCGGCGAGCGCCTTCGCGATGCGCGCGCTTTGCACGCCCGCGAGCTCGCGCGCCAAAGCTTCGCCGCTGCGTGTGGTGACTAGAAGGCGGCGCCTGCGATCGGCGACGCCGGTCCGTTGCTCGATGAAGCCGCCCTCGATGAGATCGCGCAGCACGCGGTTGAGGCTCTGCTTGGTGATGCGCAAGATGTCGAGAAGCTCGGCAATGGTGAGGCCGGGGAGCCGGTCGACGAAATGCAGGACGCGGTGATGCGCGCGCCCGAAACCATAGGCCGCAAGCACGAGATCGGCCTCGCCGACGAAATCCCGATAGGCGAAAAAAATGAGCTCGATCAGGTCATAAGGCGCCTCGACATGCGATGTCTGGCGGACGGGATCCAGCCTCTGCAACGCCGGCGCCGACATTCGTGCTTTGCTCCTTAGCTGCGCCGCCCTTGCCGGTTCTGACCGGCCGTTCGGGCTTTTCGCGGAGTCGCCCGCCGATAATCCTAGCATCAGCAGCGCCCGCAGGCCAGTATGTCAGCATTGTTGACATATTTTCGCCTTCGGGCCTTACTGGTCAAGCTTTTTCACGGATGGAAGGGCTTGGCGAGCAGAGAAGGGGCTGCGCGAGCGGCGCTTCGCCTTGCTTCTTCAGCAAGGGAACTCGAGGTTTCGGGAGAGGATCATGGCGTTGCTGCCGTTCGACGATCGCGATGGCTTTATCTGGTTCGACGGCAGGCTCGTGCCGTGGCGCGAGGCGAAGCTTCACGTCTTGTCGCACGGGCTCCATTACGGCTCCTGCGTCTTCGAGGGCGAGCGCGCCTATGGGGGCGAAATCTTCAAATGCACCGAGCATTCACAGCGCTTCAAGTCCTCGGCCGAGCTTCTCGACTTCGAGATCCCCTATTCGGTCGAAGAGCTCGACGCGGCGAAGCGCGCGGTGGTCAAGGCCAATGGCAAGCCCGATTGTTATGTGCGCCCCGTCGCCTGGCGCGGCAGCGAGATGATGGCGGTCGCGGCCCAGCAGGCGACGATCCATGTCGCCATCGCGAGCTGGGAATGGCCGAGCATGTTCGACCCCGCGGCCCGCATGAAGGGCATTCGCCTCGACATCGCCGAGTTCCGCCGCCCCGATCCGCAAACCGCGCCCTGCCGCTCGAAGGCAGCGGGCCTCTACATGATCTGCACCATCTCGAAGCATAAGGCTGAGCGCAAGGGTTATGCGGACGCGCTCATGCTGGATTGGCAAGGCCGCGTCGCCGAATGCACGGGCGCCAATGTCTTCTTCACGCGCGACGGGGCCTTGCACACCCCGACCGCCGATTGCTTCCTCGACGGCATCACGCGCCGCACTGTCATCGATCTCGCGAAGAAGCGCGGCTTCGAGGTGCAGGAGCGCCGCATCATGCCGGACGAATTGCCGAGCTTCAACGAGTGCTTCATCTGCGGCACGGGCGCCGAGGTGACTCCGGTCGCCGAGATCGGCCCGCATCGCTTCACGCCCGGCAACATCTCGCGCACCCTGATCGAGGATTATGCCGCGGCGGTGCGCCCGCACGCGTGAGCCCAAGCGATCGTCGCCCCGCGGCAAAACGCGCGATAATGCCTATTTCTCGGTCGCGAGCTTGTTGCGTGTCGTGGACGCGCTGCCCGCGTCGGTGAAATATTTCGTCTCGTCGCCGAGCGCCACGGTCGGCATGCATGTCGGCGTGCAGGAATAGGTTTCGCGATCGAGGCCACGCTGCATGATGACGAGATTTTCGTTCGCCTGCTGCACCTGGATCGTCGATTCGTTCAAGATGGCGCCGGTGCCGTCGAGCGCGATGAGGTTGGTCGTGCCGAAGCTCTTGCCGGTCAAGATCACAAGACCGTCCTTGCCGATGGTGACATCGGCGATGATCGGATTGCCGACGATCACGGTCTTGGTCTGATCGGGAAGCTTGATGATCTTGGCACGATCGGTCGTCACCACGAGCCTTTCGGCTTGCGCGGGACCCAACGGGATGAGGACGGAGCCGGGAAGAGCGGCCAGGATGGTGAGGCGGGCCGCAAGGCCAAGCGTTCGTGACAAGTTACGCATGACGAACCTCGAAAAAGCCGCCCGGCCGAAACGCCGATACTTCAGCGGCCTTCCCCTTCTGCTTACGGGGCGAGTGGTGAATGAATGGCTAACCTTGCCCTGAGGATGCCTCGCATCGAGACCGAAACCGCGCCCCCCTTTGGGCCTCGTCTCGTCCTTGATGTCTCGCTGGAAGCGCCCATCTTTGTTAAGGATAGAGAAACTCGAGCCGAGCCGGCGCAATGAGGGAGAAGCGGACAATGGCCAATATGGCGGCGGAAAAGACCTATCCGGTGACGCATAGCGACGCGGAATGGCGCAAAATCCTCACTCCCGAGCAATATCAAGTGCTTCGCCACCACGCCACCGAGCGCCCGGGAAGCTGCGCGCTCAATTACGAGAAGCGCGCCGGGAGCTTTTCTTGCGCCGGCTGCGGGCAGGAGCTTTTCAAATCGGGCCGGAAATTCGAGAGCGGCACGGGTTGGCCGAGCTTCAACGACCCGCTTCCCGGCGCGGTCGAGACGACCGAGGACCGTTCGCTCGGCATGTTGCGCACGGAGGTGCATTGCGCGCGCTGCGGGGGCCATCTCGGCCACGTGTTCCCCGACGGCCCCCCGCCGACGGGGCTTCGCTACTGCATGAATGGCGTGGCGATGAACTTCAAGGCGGAATAGGGCGCGAAAGCCTAATCGGGGTTTTTTCCTTCCTTGGCGTTCTCGAGAACGCGCCCGGTTCGCGCGTCGACGCCGACTTCCTGGACCGAGCGGCCGTGCTTGATGTCGAATGAAAAGCGAAGCCCCGTTCCTCCCGCTTCGCGTTCCAATTCCTCATCCGTGATCTTGCCCGGATGGGCCTTGAGCGCAATCGCCCGAGCCTCCTCGATGCTCACGCGAGCGTGCTTCGCCAGCTCCTCGCCCGTATATCCGAATGCGGGGATAGAGGCGCTCACGACCAAGATGAGCGCACCGCAAAGGCCGCGGCTTTGTGAAAGAAAAGGTGCTTTCATGACCTAGCTCCACCGGAGCCCCGGCACTTTGGAGCATTCGGCTGTGTCGGATGATTGACGGGAATATGACCTCGCCAAGCGGGGCGTGTGGATTTCACCCATCCATCTTGAGCGCGGCGATGAAGGCCTCTTGCGGGATGTCCACCTTGCCGAATTGGCGCATGCGCTTCTTGCCTTCGCGCTGCTTGTCGAGAAGCTTGCGTTTGCGCGTCGCGTCCCCGCCATAGCATTTCGCGGTCACGTCCTTGCGCAGCGCCCTGATGGTCTCGCGCGCGATGATCTTGCCGCCGATCGCCGCCTGCACCGGGATCTGGAAGAGATGCGGCGGGATGAGGTCCTTGAGCTTCTCGCACATGGCGCGGCCGCGCATCTCGGCGCGCGTCTTGTGGACCAGCATGGAAAGCGCATCGACCGGCTCGCCATTGACCAGCACCTGCATCTTCACGAGATCGCCCTCGCGATAATCGGTGAGCTGATAATCGAAGGAGGCATAGCCCTTGGAGATCGATTTCAGCCGGTCGTAAAAATCGAACACCACCTCGTTGAGCGGCAGGTCGTAAACGACCATGGCTCGCTTGCCGACATAGGAAAGGTCGATCTGCACGCCGCGCCGATCCTGACAAAGCTTGAGGATCGAGCCGAGATATTCATCCGGCGTGAGGATCGTGGCCTTGATCCATGGCTCTTCGATGGACGTGATCTTCATCACATCGGGCATGTCGGCGGGATTGTGCAGCTCGCGTTCGGAGCCATCCTGCATGCTGAGCCTGTAGACCACGGAAGGCGCCGTCGCGATGAGGTCGAGGTTGAACTCGCGCTCGAGCCGCTCCTGGATGATCTCGAGATGCAAAAGACCAAGGAAGCCGCAGCGGAAGCCGAAGCCGAGCGCCGCCGAGGTCTCCATCTCGTAAGTGAAGCTCGCATCATTGAGCCGAAGCCTGCCGAGCGAGGCGCGCAGCGTCTCGAATTCAGCGGCGTCCACCGGAAAGAGGCCGCAGAACACCACGGGTTGCACCGGCTTGAAGCCGGGCAGCGCCTCCTTGCAGGGGCGGCGATCATCCGTGATCGTGTCGCCGACGCGGGTATCGGCCACCTGCTTGATCTGCGCCGTGATGAAGCCGATCTCGCCGGGGCCGAGCCTTTGCGCATCCGTCATTTTCGGCGTGAAGACGCCGATGCGCTCGGTCTCGTAGACGGCGTTCGTGCCCATCATCTTGATGCGCTGGCCCTTGCGCATCTCGCCGTCGACGACGCGCACGAGCACCACGACGCCGAGATAGGCGTCGTACCAGGAATCGACCAGGAGCGCCTTGAGCGGCGCCGTATCGTCGCCCTTGGGCGGCGGCAGGCGGGTGACGATCGCCTCGAGCACGCCCTCGATATTGATCCCGGTCTTCGCCGAGATCTCGACGGCGTCATGCGCGTCGAGCCCGATCACCTCCTCGATCTGCTCCTTGATGCGCTGGGGCTCGGCAGCCGGCAAATCGATCTTGTTGAGGATCGGCACGATCTCGTGATCGGCATCGAGCGCGTGATACACATTGGCGAGCGTCTGCGCCTCGACGCCCTGGCTCGCATCGACGACGAGGAGGGAGCCTTCACAGGCCGCGAGCGAGCGCGACACCTCATAGGCGAAATCGACGTGGCCGGGCGTGTCCATCAGGTTGAGGATGTAGGTTTTTCCGTCCTTTGCCGGATAGGTGAGCCGCACGGTCTGCGCCTTGATGGTGATGCCGCGCTCACGCTCGATATCCATGTTGTCGAGCACCTGCTCGACCATCTCGCGCGACGTCAAACCGCCGGTCGTCTGGATCAGACGGTCGGCAAGCGTCGATTTGCCATGGTCGATATGGGCGATGATCGCGAAATTGCGGATCAGCTCGAAGGGATGCGTGGTCATGAGGGGCATGTAGCAACGCAGCGACGCCGTGGGAAGCCGGCCTTGCGCCTCGAGACGAGGAGACGAGCCCAGCGGCCTCCGCGACGCTGTGCCCGGCCCGGTGCGCTGCGACCGCGTGCTCATCGGTGCGTGCTTTGGGGTGCAGCTTGCCCCCGGCGCGAAGGTCTTCGTCGATTACGACGTCAGGTTCGGCTCGCGTTTGCAGGAGCATTCCGTCTCGGACGGGTTGTGCATCCACTTCCGATTGGAGGCCGGCGCTCGTGACCCCCTCCCCCCGTGACGAATGTCGCGGTGGGGAGGGTACGGGTGGGGGCGGTCGATTACACGCCGCCTTGCCTCAATCGGTTGTGAGATGAGGCCAATGATCAATGTTTATCGAAGCGGCATCGCCCCCCACCGTACCCTCCCCACCACTTCGTGGGGGAGGGAGGTGGCCGGTGCCGGCGCCTTCAGGGAAGCACGCCGCTCCAAAGGTGCGTCCCGAAGGGCTCGCCTCGCTAGGGATGACGCGTAGGAGCGCGAGGGGGTGCGCGAAAGGCGCGCGTCACGCCGCGGCGACGCGGGCCTCGTCGAGGAAGGGCTCGAGACGCGGCTTGCCGCTCTTGGGCACGACGAGGAGATGGTTCGCCGGCACGGGCGTCCAGAAGCTGCGTTCAGCGTCGAGGGGCTCCGACGCGACGACGACATCCTCCCCATCCTGACGGAAATAGAGCGTGTTGGCCGCTTCCTTCGGCGAGGCATAGCGTACCGCGTAGAGCGTCTCGCCGTCGGTGAGGGCCGAGGTGAAGCGGAACGCGTTGGGCTTGCCGCTCTGGCGCACCATCTCGGCGATGCGCGCGACCGTGCGCGTCAGCGCGCCCACCGGATCCGTCTTGGCGCCGGCGCCGAGAATCGCGAGAAAGGCCGCCTCCGAATCCGTGGTGCCGACGCGCGAGCTGTAAAGCGCATCGGGGATGAGAGCCTCGACCTTACGCCGGATCGCATCCCAATCACCGAGGCTGCCGTTATGCATGAACATGAAGCGCCCATGCGTGAAGGGGTGGCAATTCGGGCGCGTGGTCGGCGTCGAGGTCGCGGCGCGGACATGGGCGAAGAAGAGATGGGCGTGGATATGCCGGCACAAATGCTTGAGATTTTCGTCGGACCAGGCCGGCCGCACCTCGCGATAGAGCCCCGGCTCCTCATGCGCCGCGTACCAACCGAGCCCAAAACCATCCCCTTGCGTCGAGCCCAGCGCCTCTTTGGCGCCGATGCTCTGGCGCACGAGCGAATGCTGAGGCTCCGTCACATAGCGTTCGAGCGGGATCGTGCGGCCCTTATAGGCGATCCAGCGGCACATGTCGTGTTTCCTCTCTGAGTGCAGGGCACTTCTATCATTTTCGCGGCCGCGGATGAAGCCCGAATGCCGTTTCCGCAACCTTGAATTGCGATATCCGTCGCCAAGAGGCGCGACAGAGAACGAAAGAGAGGTCGGCCCCGCGTGAGGACCGCCGCCTCGAGCCGTCATCCAACCGTTACAAAATTTAATCATGGTGACATTCGGTCGACAGCTCGTGCCTTCGTCATTTCGGTCGCGAGGACACTCATGTCAGAAGTCACGCTCTCTGGCGCCGTCCCCGCGGTCGACAGGCCGCGGCTCGACCACCCGGTCACTCCGCTCGCGATCTTCGGCTTCCTCGCGGTCGTCGCGGCGGGGCTGCTTTTCGTCGCCTATAGCATCTATGTCGATGTGGACGCGACGCAGGCGCGGATCACGAGCTTCGTGCCCTATGCCCTGCTTGCGGTTGCCCTCATCATCGCGCTCGGCTTCGAGTTCGTGAACGGGTTCCACGACACCGCCAACGCCGTGGCGACGGTGATTTACACGCATTCGCTTCCGGCCCCTTTCGCCGTGGTCTGGTCGGGCTTCTTCAATTTCCTCGGAGTGCTGTTTTCGACAGGCGCCGTCGCCTTCGGGATCATTTCCCTGCTTCCGGTGGAGCTGATCTTGCAGGTCGGATCGAGCGCCGGCTTTGCCATGGTGTTCGCGCTCCTGATCGCGGCGACCTTATGGAATGTGGGCACGTGGTGGCTCGGCTTGCCGGCCTCGAGCTCGCATACCTTGATCGGCTCGATCATCGGAGTGGGCATCACGAATGCCTTGCTGCGCGGACGCGACGGCACGTCGGGCGTCGATTGGGATCAGGCCTTCAGTGTCGGAAAGTCGCTTCTCGTCTCGCCCATCGTCGGCTTCCTGTGCTCGGCGATCCTCCTCTTGGTCATGAAAGCGCTGGTGCGCAATCCCACGCTCTACGAAGCGCCCAAAAGGGCCGGTGCCCCTCCCTGGTGGATCAGGGGTTTGCTGATCTTCACTTGCACGGGCGTTTCCTTCGCGCATGGCTCGAACGACGGCCAGAAGGGAATGGGACTTATCATGCTGATCCTGATCGGCACGGTGCCGACCGCCTATGCACTGAACCGCGCGTTGCCCGATAATCGCGTCGCGACTTTCCACGAGGCGTCGCTCGCGGCATCGAACGTGATCGACGCCAAGGCGGAGGGTTACGCGGTCATCGGCAACCCGCGCCCAGCGGTCACGAGCTACATCTCCTCGCATGAGATCAATGGGGGCACTTACCCCTCGCTCGCCGCACTCGTGCGCGATATCGCCAAACAAGTCGAGAGCTACGGGTCGCTCGCCAAGATTCCGGCGACCGATGTCGGCAATACGAGAAACGACATGTATCTCGCCTCCGAGGCCGTGCGGCTCCTTGCCAAGGACAAGGCGGCCGAGCTTTCAGCGCCGGAGCTTGCCAAGCTCGCCGCCTACAAGACCGAGCTCGACGCCTCGACGAAATTCATCCCCCTCTGGGTGAAGATCGCGGTCGCCGTCGCGCTCGGCCTCGGCACGATGATCGGCTGGAAACGCATCGTGGTGACGGTCGGCGAAAAGATCGGCAAGACGCACCTGACCTATGCGCAAGGTGCGGCGGCCGAGCTCGTGGCCATGGGCACGATCCTCGCGGCCGACAATTACGGCCTGCCCGTTTCGACGACGCATGTCCTGTCCTCGGGCGTCGCGGGGACCATGGCGGCCAACGGCTCGGGCCTTCAGGTTCAGACCGTGCGCAATCTCATCATGGCATGGGTTCTGACCTTGCCCGCCGCCATGCTGCTCTCGGGGTTTCTCTACTTCGTGTTTTCCAAGCTCTTCTGAGGCGCGCGCGGCGTGAGGCCGCTGGGCAATCGCCCCCCTCCTTGATCGAAGCCGCCACACAAATCGCGCTCCATCGAGCGACGCCCTCCCCGTTTTTTCGATTCGTAAACCACGCCGATGACTTGCAGGCCCCACTGCGCTACTTGTGTCGAGGACGACGCGCGAAAAAGGGAGAGCGAGATGGAACCGAAATACTCGACCGAGGCGATGTCGCAAGGCGTGCGCAACGCCGCCGAGACCACTCTGGCAAAGGCCCAGGAGGCGGTGACACAATACATGAAGGAAGCGACACGCGTGTTCTCGGCCGTCGATTCGACCGCGCAAGCGACGCAGGCCGGAGCGCGCGATGTGACGCAAAAGGCGGTCGGCTACGCCGAGACGAATATCGCCGCGGTTTTCGACTTCGCCCGCCAATTGCTGCACGCGAAAGATCCGCAGGAGTTTCTGAAGCTTCAGCAGGGCTTCGTGCAGAAACAGGCCGAGAGTCTCGGCGCGCAGATCCGCGAGATGGGATCGACCGTCGCCGGCACCGCGTCGCGCGCGGCCTCGCGCGCCACTTCCGAAGCGCCGCCGAAGTCGCGTTCGAAGAAATAACGCGCCCCGCCATGGCTGAGATGACGCCGCGTTCGACCGGCACGGACCGGCTTGCGCTAATTCGCGACCGGCTCTTCACCTCCGTCATCGGGGATGTGATGGACATGATGGGGCTCCGCCAACAGTTCCTGCCGCCCCACATCCGCGCGCTCGCGCCCGAGATGATGCTGGTCGGACGCGCCATGCCCGTGCGCGAGGAGGATTGCACGACGCAAGGCGATTTCGGCTTGATGTTCAAGGCGCTCGACGAATTGCAGACCGGCGAAGTCTATATCTGCACGGGCGCTTCGCCCCGATACGCGCTTTGGGGCGAGTTGATGAGCACACGGGCCCGCGCGCTCGGGGCGGCGGGCGCCGTCGTCGACGGCTTTCATCGCGATACAAGGGGAATTCTCGACGTCGGCCTTCCGCTTTTCTCGGCAGGCTCTTACGCCCAGGACCAGCGCGGCCGTGGCCGTGTGACGGACTACCGCTGCGAGATCCGCTTCGCGAACGGCACGAGCGTCGCACCCGGCGACGTCATCGTCGGGGACCGCGACGGCGTGCTTGTCATCCCGAAGGCACATCTCGACGAGGTCGTCGAGGCGGCGCTCGCCAAGGTGGAGGGTGAAGAGGAGGTGCGGCGCCTGATCGAGAAGGGCGAGGGCACGCAGGCGATCTTCGAACGCACCGGCATCATGTGAGCTTCGAAGGCGAGGCGGATTTCCCTCGCTTCGCCGAAGCTCTGCCTTTTCCGAGGTCGCTTTGCCGGCGCAAATAGCCTAACGATCGAGGCATCGAACGCCGCCAGCGAAGACTTCCGATGACCTCAGCCTTGCTCGACGGACCTCGCCTCACGCCACGCTCCGGCGCCCCAAGAGAGCTGATCGTGCTGCTCCACGGCTACGGGGCCGACGGCAAGGACCTCATCGAGATCGGCCGGCAATGGCAACGCCTCCTGCCGGGCGCGGCATACGTTGCGCCCCATGCGCCCGACCGCGTCCCGATGAGCCCGGTGGGCCGGCAATGGTTCGCGCTCACCTTCCGTGAGCCCGGTGAGCGCTGGCAAGGCGTGACGCAAGCGCGCCCCGCGCTCGATGCCTTCCTCGACGCGGAGCTTCAGCGGCACGCGCTTCCCCCTTCCGCCCTCGCCCTCGTCGGCTTCAGCCAGGGCACGATGATGGCGCTGCATTGCGGGTTGCGGCGCGATAAAGCACCCGCGGCGATCGTCGGTTATTCGGGCCTCCTCGTGCTCGAGCCGGGCAAGGGACGCGAGAGCCTCAAGGCCGAGGTGCGGAGCAAGCCGCCCATCCTCCTCATCCATGGCGAGGCGGATGATCTCATCCCGGCTTCCGCGCTTTTCGAATCGGCCGAGGCGCTCTCCGAGGCCGAGATCCCTTGCGAATGGCATCTCTCGCCGCGGCTCGGGCATGGCATCGACGCCGAGGGCCTGCGGCAGGGAGGGGAGTTCATCGCCGCCGCCTTCGCGCGAGCTCGTCGAGCCGCGACCGCGTAAAGGGGGCGCCGGAGGTTGTCCAAGACCTCGCCACTCGCCTTGACGCGTCGTTCGAGGCTCGCGGCTTGCGGGCTCATCCTCGTGGCCGCCCTCCTCGCCTATGGCCTCCTCGCTTATTTGGCGCTGCCTGCGGCCTGGACGCATTACGAGCACCAGAAGGGACTTGCCGGCCTGCCGATGGTCACCCGGACCGCCCAGGGCATCCCGGGCGACCCGATGAATGTCGGCCTCGTCGGCACGCAGGAAGATGTGCTCTGCGCCATGCACGCCGCGGATTGGCACCCGGCCGATCCCATCACCTTGCGCTCGAGCCTCCAGATCGTCGGCAGCGTGATGCTCGATCGGCCCTATGCGCAAGCGCCGGTGAGCCCGCTCTTCTACGATGGCAGGCGCGAGGATCTCGCCTTCGAGAGCGCCGAGGGCAAAAGCGCCGATCGCCGCAACCATGTGCGCCTCTGGAAAGTGCTGCGCAAAGGCGAGGAAGGCCGCTCCGTATGGCTCGGCGCCGCGACCTTCGACCGCGCCGTGGGCTTCAGCCGCTTCAACGGCCAGGTCACCCATCACATCGGCGCGGATATCGACGCGGAACGCGATCTTTTGACCGAGGCGCTCAAAAACGCGAAGGTCGTCGAGGCGGTCTACGAAGTCACCGGGATCGGCCCGATGCTCGATGGGGTGAATGGCGAGGGCGACCCCTACCACACCGATGGTGAGATCAAGATCTCGCGTCTCGTCGAGGGCTGCGGCACGCGTGTCGAGACGCCGATCGAATTGACGAACCCGCCCGTGATCGACCTCAAGAACCTCCTTTGGCAAAACGCCGTGGAGGCGCTTCTGTCCTGGCAGGCGCCTGCGGGTTCGGCAGAGGGAGAATAGTCCTTGCGCCTCCCAAGAGAGCCGCCATCGACCGGCTCAAAACCGCTCAGGTCGGCTTCGGAGAATAATCAGTCGCATGCAGGACCCGATCCTCGATCGCACCGACGAGCGAGCCGTGTTCCGCCGCAGTGACGCGTTTGATCTCCGCCCACTCCGCGTCGCGCATGAAAGCATCCCATGCGGCCTTTTTGGCCGCTTCATCGAGCCATTCGAGGATGTAGATGAACTCTGTTCGCTCTGCCCCCTTGGCTTCCCACATCCCCAGGATACGAAAGCCGTATTTGCGCATGATCGGCGCGGCGTGGTCGCGAAAGCGCGCGTGAAAAGCGGCCTTGTTCCGTTCTAAGATCTCGTAGATGCGTAGTTGCTGGATCATCGAAGGTTCCTCTCCAATCGAGCATGCGTCATTTCGGCTTCAGCCGCAGCCCTTGTGGGCGGATCAGCCCATCGCGATTGGGGATGAAGCCTTCCACGCGCTCGCTCAAGCCCCAGAGCCAGGTGGTGTTGAAAAGGATGATCTGGGGCATGTCGGCTAGGTAAAGATCGCTGACCTTGCGGTAGAGCGCGACACGCTTCTCGGCATCGCCCGTCTCGCGCGCTTCCTTCAGCAGCTCATCCATCTTCGGGTTGCAATAAGCACCAAAATTGAAGGGCCCGTTGCAGGCCATCCAGATCGAGAGATTGGCGTCAGGATCGGCGCGTCCCGACCAGGTGAGCAAGGCGGCATCGAAATCGCCAGCGAGATCGGCCGCGTTTCCCGTGTTCGTCTCGAGCTGCTCGAGCTTGATGTCGAATCCCGCGTCTTTTGCCATGGCCTGGACCACCTCGCCGATCTGGGCGTCGGTGGTGGTATTGGCGAGCTGCAGTCCGAAGCTCACATGGTCGACGCCGGCCTCGCGCAAAAGCGCGCGCACACCCTCGAGATCGCGTTCCGGGACCGGGTGATCCGGATTCCAATAAGGGCTGTTCGGCAACTCGCTCTGATTGTTCGGGATGAACAAACCGTCGAAGACCGCCTGATTGAGCGCCTTGCGGTCGAGCGCCTTCTCGAGCGCCTTGCGCACACGCGCATCCTTGCCGAGCGGCGTTTGCGATCTCGCTCCATGATCGAGGTTGAACTGCAAGGTGCGATAGGCCGCCGCGCCATGCTGCGCGAGGCGAAGGCGCGGATCGGCCTTCACCACGGCGGCGTCGGTCGCGGCAAGCTGATCGACGATCTGAAGCTCGCCCGATTGCAGGTTGACGAGACGCACCGAATTGTCCGGCATGGGGCGAAAGACGATCCGGTCGATCGCGATCGCCTTGGCGTTCCAGTAGCCGGGGAAGCGATCGAGCACGATCCTGTCCTGCGGGACGCGTTCCGTGAATGAGAAAGGCCCGGCACAGACCGGATGGGTCGCGACATCTTCGCCGAGCTTGGCGATGGATTGCGGCGACAGCATCATGCCGGAGCGATCGGCGAGGAACGCAAGAAGCGGCGCGTCGGGGACCGAGAGATGCATCTTCACGGTGAGCGGGTCGAGGACCTCGACGGAGGAGACGGGCCGCAGCTCCGGCTTGCGCAGGCTCGTGGCGAGCGTCTTGTCGCGCTCGATATTCACCTTCACGGCCTCGGCATCGAAGGGGGTGGCGTCTTGAAACGAGACCCCCGCTCGCAGATGCAGCGTGAGAGCAAGCCCGTCCGGAGACCATTCCCAGCTCGTCGCGAGCTGCGGCACGAAGCGCATCTCGGGATCGGTGTCGACGAGCTTGTCGCAGAGCGAGGCGAAGATGTTCCGGTCGAGAAAATTGCCGCTGCGCGCGGGATCGAGCGGCCCCGGATCGCCCGCGATGCCGATGTTGAGCACGTCGGCCGCCTGGACCGGCGCGGCGCCGAGGACGAGCATGAGAAGGAGGAAGGTGAGCTTCGCGCGCATCGACGGCTTTCCTTGAAAGCCCCGCCGGACCATCCGGCGATGGAAGGGCGCCAATCTTCTCCACCCCGTTTCGTGAAGCAAGCCTGTTCCGCGCCGCGAAAGCGTCAGGGCAGAGTCACGGTCCCTTGAAGAGCCGCGTCGAGCGCATCATCTTGCCGTAACGGCTTCTCGAGCAATGCGCGAAGGCCGGGATCGCGTCACCCGGCACGGGTCCTGGAAATCATGAGCTGGCGATATCCTGGGCGGAAGCCCGGCGCACCATTGCGCCGCGACTTTCGAGCGGATAGAGCAGCGATGGCCTTCGCGCCCAATGATGGTGGGACCCATGGCGCTTTCGCTCGCGGCATTCGACACGGAGGACCTCGCGGTCATTTCCGCTCACCTCCAGGACGCCCGCCTTACACTTTCCGATGTCGTGTATCTGCGAAAGCGCATGCGTTTCGTCATGGTGTTTCATCGAAAATGCCGCGAGGCGCCCCCTGATATCGACGGACGCTGCCATTCCGGCCTGCATTTCGAGCGTGTCTTGTCGGCAAGCCATATCGGCTTCGATCTTTCCGAGAAGGAGCGCGTGCTCGAGCTTCTCGCCATCACTTTCGAGCCGACGACCTCTCCCGCCGGCACAATCATGCTGCATTTCATGGGCGGAGAGGCGATCCGGCTCGAGGTCGAGTGCCTGGAAGCCTTGATGAAGGATCTCGACGAGGTCATGCCCGTGTCGCTCGGCGCCGGAGGCGCTTGAGGCTCGCATGGCGCAACGCCTCGATTTCACCAAACCCGGCTTCGAGGAAAGGTTCCGGGCGCTGATCGGCATGAAGCGCGAGGCGGCCGAGGATATCGAGGCGGTCGTCGCGACCATCCTGCGCGAGGTTGCCGAGCGCGGCGACGAGGCGCTCATCGACTATACGCTGCGCTTCGACAGGTGGACGCTTTCAGCCGCGACGCTGCGCGTCACCGACACCGAGATCGAGGCGGCCGTCGCGGCGTGCCCGCGCGAGGCGCTCGACGCCCTCGCCTTTGCCCGGGCGCGCATCGAAGCCTTCCACCTGCGGCAACGCCCGAAGGACGATCATTTCACCGATGCGCTCGGCGTGCGGCTCGGCATGCGCTGGACGCCGATCGATGCGGTCGGCCTTTACGTGCCGGGCGGCACGGCAAGCTACCCCTCCTCGGTGCTGATGAACGCCGTGCCGGCGAAGGTCGCCGGCGTTCAACGCATCGTCATGGTCGCGCCGACCCCGGAGAACCGGCACAACCCGCTCGTGCTCGCGGCCGCGAAGCTCGCGGGCGTCGACGAGATCTATCGGATCGGCGGCGCGCAGGCCGTCGCGGCGCTTGCTTTCGGCACGGCGTCGATTGCACCCGTCGCCAAGATCGTCGGGCCCGGAAATGCCTATGTGGCGGCAGCGAAGCGTCGCGTCTTCGGCATCGTGGGGATCGATTCGATCGCGGGCCCTTCCGAAGTGCTGGTGCTGGCCGACAAGACCGCCAACCCCGATTGGGTGGCGCTCGACCTCCTGGCGCAGGCCGAGCACGATGGTGCTGCCCAATCGATCTTGATCACCGATGATGCCGCCCTCGCCGAAGCCGTGGAAAAGCGGATTGCGCTCAACCTCGCCGAGCTGCCGCGCGCCGCGATAGCGCGGGCGAGCTGGCGCGATTTCGGCGCCGTGATCCTCGTGCCATCCTTGCCGGACGCTGCCGGCCTCGTCGATCGCCTGGCGCCCGAGCACCTCGAGATCGCGACCGAAGAGCCCGAGAAGCTCGCGGGCCTCATCCGCAACGCCGGGGCGATCTTTCTTGGACATTACACGCCTGAGGCCATAGGCGATTATGTGGGCGGACCGAACCATGTGCTGCCGACCGCGCGCACCGCGCGTTTTTCCTCCGGCCTCGGCGTCACCGATTTCATGAAGCGCACCACGCTCCTCGACGCGACCCGCGCCGGCCTCTCGGCGCTCGCACCCGCCGCCGTCGCGCTTGCCGAGGCGGAAGGGTTCGACGCTCATGCCCGTTCGGTGTCCGCGAGGCTCAATCGAGGATAGGCGCATGAGCGCCAAGGAGAGCGCGAGCGACGAGCCAAGAGACGAGCCTAGAGACGCTGCCAAGGGCGGCGCCGAGGAGAACGGGAATCCCGACGCGAAGCCGCGCCGCGCCAGGCGCCTGATCGCGGTCGTGCTCGATGAGGCTTCGATCGGCCGCTCGAGCCCCGATCAAGAGCAGGAATGCTCGATCGCCATCTACGATCTTCTCGAACGCAACAGCTTCGCTGTCCCCGGCCATGATCGCGGCCCCTATCGCCTGGCGATCGCGCTGCGCGAGAAAAAGCTCATGCTGCAGGTGAGCGAGGAACACGGCGCGCCCGTGATCGCCCATCTTTTGTCGCTTACACCGTTCCGACGCGTGGTGCGCGACTACTTCATGCTTTGCGACAGCTATTACGGGGCGATCCGTACGCGCTCGGCCGCGGAGATCGAGGCGATCGACATGGGCCGGCGCGGTTTGCACGACGAAGCGGCCGGCCTGCTGATGAAGCGGCTTCAGGGGAAGATCGAGGTCGATTTCGACACGGCGCGGCGGCTCTTCACGCTGATCGCGGCACTGCATTGGAAAGGGTGAGCGCGAGGTGGCGCAGCCCCCTGCCGCCCCGCCTCGGACGATCCAGTCCGTGCTCTTCATCTGCTCGCGCAACTCGGTGCGCTCGCCCATGGCTGAAGCGATCACCAAGCACTTCTTCGGGCGCTCGCTTTATGTGCGCTCGGCGGGCGTGCTCGAAGGCGAGGGCGATCCCTTCATGGCGACGGTGCTCGATGAGATCGGCATCGACGCCGCCGCGCATAAGCCGCAAACGATCGAGGAGCTCGATGATTGGGAGGGGCTGAATTTCGATCTCGCCATCACCTTGAGCCCCGAAGCCCACCACCGCGCCCTCGAGCTCACGCGCACGCTCTCGATCGAGGTGGAATATTGGCCGACGCCCGACCCGACCTTGGAGCTCGGCTCGCGCGAGCGGGTGCTCGACGCGTATCGCGCCATTCGCGACGGTTTGGAGACGCGGATCATGGCGCGCTTTCGCAAAATGAGCGTGAGATGAGCTTTCCCCTGCCGGCGCCGCTCGCGGCCGCGATCGAGACCATGGCGGCGGGCAGGCCGCATGCCGTGATCGTGGAGCGCGCCGCCTCGATCTCGCTCCATTATCGCGCAGGCCAAGCCTCTCGGCTCGCGATCGCCTCGCCCGCGGATGTCGCGGCCTATTGTTCGGCGCGCATGCCCGCGACTTACGCCGCGGTGTGCGCGGCCTTGAGCGCGGCGCGCGAGCTGATGCCTTCATTCTCGCCCGCGAGCCTTATCGATCTTTGCGCCGGTCCCGGCACCGCGAGCTTCGCCGCGCTTTCGCTCTGGCCCGAAATCTCGGCGCTGACGCTCGTCGACGCCAATCCTTTCTTCCTCGACGCTGCGCGTTCGCTGGGCGAGGCTTGCGGCATCGCCGTGATGCGCGAGGCGAAGCTCATCCGTTCGACCCTCGCGTCCGCCCGCGACGAGCTGCCGAGCGCCGATCTCGTGGTGATGAGCTATGCCCTTGTCGAGATGTCTCCCAACGAGATCGCCGAGCTTGCGTGCCGCGTCTGGCGGCATTCGAGAGGTCTTTTGCTCTTTGTCGAGCCGGGCACGCCCGAAGGCCTTCGCCGCATCCTCATCTGTCGGGATGCGTTGATCGCGAAGGGCGCCCATCTCGTCGCGCCCTGCCCTCATCTCGAGGCTTGCCCGATGCAGCCGCCCGCCTGGTGCCATTTCAGCGAGCGCCTTGCGCGCTCGCGTCAGCACCGTCTCGCGAAAGCCGCGCAAGTGAATTATGAGGACGAACCTTATATTTACCTCGCCTTCGCCGGAAGCGCCGCGACGCTGCGGCCGCAAGGCCGGATCGTGTCGCGGGTGCGCGTCTCGAAGGCGGATGTGCGCTTCAGCGTTTGCGGCAAGGACGGCCGTCTCACCGAGGAAAGGACGCCGCGGCGCGACCGTGTCGCCTATGCGAAGATGCGCCGCGCCGCCTGGGGCGATGCCTTGCTGTTGGGCGGGCCAAAAGAGTGAACCCTGTTTCGCCGCAGCACTTTTGCCGCGACGCGGGACGCACTATGTTGATAAGAGTTGGAAAAAGGAGGCGCCTATGGCCAGGAAACCCCATCAGCCGAGGCCGGGCAGGCCAGAAGCGACGGGCTCGCCGCGCGATCGCGTGATCGATGCCCTCATGGCGCTCGCCGCCGAAAAACCTTTCCGCGACATCGGGCTTGCCGAGATCGCGGAGCGCGCTTCGGTGTCGCTTGCCGAATTCCGTGACCTCTTCCCCTCCAAGGGTGCGATCCTCGGTGCCTTCACCAAGCGGATCGACCACATCGTGCTCGAAGGCACGACCGGCGAGCTCGCCGAGGAACCGGCGCGCGAGCGCGTGCTCGACATCATGATGAGGCGCTTCGATGCCCTGCGGCCTTATCGTGACGCCTTGCGTTCGATCTCGCGTGGCCTGCGCCGCGATCCGCTCTCGCTCGCGGCCATGAACCAGGTGGCGCTGAACTCACAGCGTTTCATGCTGGCGGCGGCCGGCATCGACACGACCGATGCGCTCGGCCCGCTCAAGCTGCAAGGTGCGGTCGGCGTCTTCGCGCGGGCCTTCGAGACTTTTCTCGAGGATGACGAGCCCGATCTCGCGCAAACCATGGCGAGGCTCGACAAGGAGCTCGACAGGGGCGAGCGGCTCTTGCGCCTCGCAGACGACGTGCATGCGCTGAGCGCACCTTTCCGAGCCTTTTTCAGGGCTGCCTGTCGAGGCCGGCGGCGTTTCCGCGACCGGATGCGCGAGCGCATGCGCGCGCCGCGCGATCGCGACGACGAGGGCGGCGTCGAGGCCGCCTGATCGCGGCCATCTGTCGGATCGGCGTGCGGCAAGCCCGTGCGGCGAGCCGGGGAAGGCGGCAATCGAAGACGACGAGTCCGGTCGAGAACTAGGCTTGGCCAGGGGCCTTATAGCTGGTTGTCATTGCCAAAGCCTGGTCCGTCTCCTCCACGGTCAAGAGCGCCGTCGTCTTGGGGCGGACCAGCCCGGAGCTTCCCGCGGCCAAGGCCACCGCCGCGGCACTCACGGTATTGGGAAGATCAAGAACGGCAATCACATCGTATTGTCCAAGCGCGAAATGCATAGATTCGAGCTTTCCGCCCAATTTTTTCGCGGCATTGTCGATCGCTTTGCGGCGGCCAGCTGCCGTGTCTTTCTTCAAGCCTTTCAGCCCATCGGCCGTATAGCTGGCTTCGATGAGAAATTTCGCCATATCGACCCTCCCTTTGTTTGACGACTACTCACCATGCGCCTGCGCTTTGCGGGAGTCCATTCAGTCTTCGTGCCAACGCACCCTGGAGATAAGCTGTCATCCTCCAGCCTCGCGATCGTTTTCATGCCAATGCCTGAGCGCCCTCGCGTAGCGGGGCATGATGATGGGCATGATGCTTTCGCCTTGCGGAGGGCGGTCGACGCCGAAGACGTATTTCGGGAAGTCGAGCTCCTTCTGGATCGCCCAGATCTCCTCGTGCTTTTCGGGCGGCAGGATGCGCGCCGGGTCGCCGATCGCGATCCAGCCGAGCGGCACCATCGCCTCCGGCGCGAGCACGGTGCGCAAATGCACGATGGCGTTGATGCGGATTTCGGCGTTGCGGCCGATCCTCGCGCCGTTGAAGATGGTCGCGCCCGTGGCAATGAAGGCATCGCTCTCGATTGTGCAACCAACCACATAGGCGCGAGGCCCGATCAGCACATTGTCGGCGATCGAGACGGGATTGTTGCGCACGCCACGGATCACGGCCGTGTCCATGATCACGCAGTTTTTCCCGATCGTCACCTTGCCGCTCTCGGCGGTGATCACGGCGCCGAAGCCGACCGAAGAGTCCGACCCGACGGTCACATCGCCGCAGATCACGGCATTCGGCGCGATGCGCGCCGAGGGGTCGATGCCCGGCCTCCTGCCACCATGTTCCAGGATCATTGCCAGCTCCTTTTGATCATCAACGCCGCGCTGGACCAGCCTCTCGCCACAAGCTAGAAGGCGCCCCGATCAGCTTCACATCAAAACGAGCGAGTGACACGCCCCATGGCGCGCCAATTCATTTATCACATGCGCGGCCTCACCAAGGCCTATCCCGGCGGCAAGAAGGTGCTGGAGGACATCAATCTGTCCTTCTACCCCGATGCCAAAATCGGCATTCTCGGCGTCAACGGCGCCGGCAAATCGACGCTCATGCGCATCATGGCGGGCGCGGACAAGGAATGGACCGGCGAAGCCTGGCTCGCCGACGGCGCGCGCGCCGGATACCTGCCGCAGGAACCTCATCTCGACGAGACGCTCGACGTCCGCGGCAACGTCATGCTCGGTGTCGCGGAAAAAAAGGCGCTGGTCGATCGCTACAATGAAATCGCCATGAACTACTCGGACGAGACAGCCGAGGAGATGACGCGCCTGCAAGACGAGATCGACGCTAAGAACCTCTGGGACCTCGATGCCCAGGTCGACCAGGCGATGGAAGCCCTTGCCTGTCCGCCGGATGACGCCGATGTGAAAACGCTCTCAGGCGGCGAGCGGCGTCGCGTCGCGCTCTGCCGCCTCTTGCTCGAGCAGCCCGAACTTCTGCTTCTCGACGAGCCGACGAACCATCTCGACGCCGAGACCACCGCCTGGCTCGAAGGCCATTTGCGCGCCTATCCGGGGGCGGTGCTGCTCGTCACGCACGACCGCTATTTCCTCGACAATGTCACGGGCTGGATTCTCGAGCTCGACCGCGGCCGTGGCATTCCTTACGAGGGCAATTACTCCTCTTGGCTCGGGCAGAAGCAGAAGCGCTTGCAGCAGGAGGGCCGCGAGGAAGAGGCGCGCCAGCGCGCGCTCGAGCGTGAGCGCGACTGGATCCAGGCCTCCCCCAAGGCCCGCCAGGCGAAGAACAAGGCGCGCATCCAGCGCTATGACGACCTCGTGGCGAAGCAGGCCGAGAAGGGGCCGCAGACGGCTCAGATCATCATCCCGGTCGCCGAGCGGCTCGGCAACAACGTCATCGATTTCGAGCATCTGAACAAGGGCTATAGCGACCGGCTTCTGATCGACGACCTCTCCTTCAAGCTGCCGCCGGGCGGCATCGTCGGCGTGATCGGGCCGAATGGTGCGGGCAAGACCACGCTTTTCCGCATGATCACCAAGCAGGAGAAGCCGGATGCGGGCACGATCGCGATCGGGGAATCGGTTCAATTCGGCTATGTCGATCAGTCACGCGATGCCTTGAACGACAACAAGACTGTGTGGGAGGAAATTTCCGGCGGGCTCGACCAGCTCATGCTCGGCAAGCGCGAGGTGAACTCGCGCGCCTATTGCTCGGCCTTCAACTTCAAGGGCGGCGACCAGCAAAAGAAGGTCGGCCAGCTTTCGGGCGGCGAGCGCAACCGCGTGCACCTCGCCAAGATGCTCAAGAGCGGCGCCAATCTCCTCCTCCTCGACGAGCCCACCAATGATCTCGACGTCGATACCTTGCGCGCGCTCGAGGAGGCGCTCGAGGATTTCGCCGGCTGCGCCGTCATCATCTCGCACGACCGCTTCTTCCTCGACCGCATCGCGACCCACATTCTCGCCTTCGAGGGCGACAGCCATGTGGAGTGGTTCGAGGGCAATTTCGCCGATTACGAGGAAGACAAGATGCGCCGGCTCGGCACCGACAGCATCATTCCGCACCGTCTGAAATACAAGAAATTCGCGAGGTAGGATTCTTCGGTTTGGCTCCGGTGGCACAGTTTCATCGTGGGCAACGTCGCCTCGTACGCCACGCCCAGACGAGGAAGGTCAATCACCGTCGTGCCAGGGATTGATCACCGGTAGGCCAACCGCTTGGAACGGTGCCGTATCGCGCGTCGCCACCGTCAATCCATGTGTTATCGCGATCGCTGCGATTTGTCCGTCGGCCATGCCGATCGGCCGCCCCAACGCTCTCGCGCGGCTTATGACCGAGGCATAAGCCGAGGCGGCCGCCTCATCGAAAGCGAGTACTCTTTCGTCAAAGAGGCCGAGAGCTCGTTCTCCCAGGGCCAATCCAAGTTCCGTCTTGCGCCTCCCGTTAGGCATCACTGCGATGCCTAGCATCAGCTCCGCCAAGCTGATCGCTGACAAGTGAAGTGTCTCCGACGCCTGAGAGTTGAGCCACGCCACGAGTTTGACCTCTGGCGATCGGCGCATCGTTTCGGAAACGACGTTCGTATCGACGAGGATCATTCAAACGTCGCCGGCTTTACGGGCGTGCGATCCCGTTCGATGTCAAGGTCGACGCCCCCGAAAGGTCGAAATATCTCGACGAGCGCAGAGCCCATCTTGAGCCGGCCTTCAGGCCGCACGGCGGCGTCGAGAATCGCCCGGACTTCCGCCTCGGTGCTTCGTCCGTGCTCAGCAGCTCGCATCCGCAACGCCCGATGCGTCGCATCCGAGAGATTTCTTATGGTGATCGCCGCCATTGATGTCACCTTTTAACCATTGCCATCAATGCTAGCATATGCCTCATATGATATCAAAGACCTTCAGGCCCAGTCCGGAATCTTGAAGCTTGGTTCCTCGATGCTTACAACGCGGGCTTCCGCCGGGAGCCCGACATGCCGCGAGCCAAAGCCGAAGCCCTCGTCCAGCGCTATTACGACGCCTTCAACGCCGGCGATGCCTCGGCCATGCTCGCCTGCCTCGCCGAGGATGTCCGGCACGACGTGAATCAGGGCGGCACGCGTGTCGGCAAGACGCTCTTCACGGAGTTCTGTGCCCATATGGCGCGCTGCTACAAGGAACGGCTTTCCGACATCGTCATCATGGCGAGCAAGGACGGACGGCGCGCGGCCGCGGAGTTCATCGTGCATGGCGAATATCTTTCGACCGATGAAGGCCTGCCGCCGGCGAAAGGCCAGCGCTATGAGCTGCCCGCAGGCACCTTCTTCGAGGTTTCCGGCGGGCGCATCTCGCGGGTCACCACCTATTACAATCTCGCCTATTGGACCGCGCAGGTCGTGGGCGAGAAAAAGCCCGCGAACGCCCGCGGATGACGGTGCGCATCGAGCCGGTGACGGGCGCGGCGTTGCAGCGGGCGCTTCCCGCGCTCGCCAAGCTGCGCATCGAGGTGTTCCGGGAATGGCCCTATCTTTACGAGGGCTCGCTCGAATACGAGGCGAATTACATCGAGCGCTTCGCGCGCCTCGCGCGCGGCGTGATCGTGGTGGCAACGGACGCGGGCGAGGCGGTCGGCGCCGCCACCGCGGCACCGCTCGATGGCCAGAACCCCGATGTCACGGCGCCTTTCGTCGAGCGCGGGTATGATCTCAAAAAGCTCTTCTACTTCGGCGAATCGGTGCTCAAGCGCGCCTATCGAGGACGCGGTATCGGGCACGCCTTCTTCGATCAGCGCGAAACCGCGGCGCGCGCCACGCCTGGCGTCGAGCTCGCGACCTTCTCGGGCGTCGTGCGCTCGCCCGACGATCCGCGCCGCGACCCGAAATATCGTCCGCTCGACGGTTTCTGGCGCAAGCGCGGCTATGCCCCGGTCGATGGGCTTGTGGGTCATTACTCCTGGACCGATATCGGCGATAAGGAGCAGACGCGAAAGCCGATGCAATTTTGGATGAGGAAGCTCTGATGGCGATACGCTCGAGATCGAATCGATGAGGTCCTTCTCCTTTTTTGCTTTGACGCATAATCTCATCCGAAAAATGGGACCATTTTTCGGGATTATGCTGTGATGCGCGCGCTCACTGTCGCCGCGGCGCAATATCCGATCGATTGGCTCGAAAGCTTTTCCGCTTTCGAAAAAAAGCTCGCGCGCTGGGTCGAGGACGGCGTCCGGCAAGGCGCCGAGCTTCTCGTCTTCCCCGAATATGCGGGGCTCGAGCTCGCCTCGCTTTCCGGACGCGAGGCGGCGGGCGATCTTTCCCGCTCCATCGCGGCGGTGAGCACGCATCTGCCGCAAGCCGACGCGGCGCATGCGCGTCTTGCGCGCCACCATGGCGTATCGATCCTTGCCGGAAGCGCGCCGGAGCGCCGGGCCGACGGCTCGGTGCGCAATGTGGCGCGCCTCTTCACACCCGATGGCGCTTGCGGCCGCCAGGAGAAGATCATGATGACGCGCTTCGAGCGCGAGGAATGGGGCGTGTCGGGTGGCAGCGAGCTCTTCGTCTACGACATCGGCGCGGCGCGGATCGGCATCGCGATTTGCTATGATGTCGAATTCCCGCTCATCGCGCGAGCGCTCACCGAGGCTGGCGCCGAGGTGATCCTTGCGCCCTCATGCACCGACACGGTGCATGGCTATTGGCGCGTGCGCGTGGGCGCCCAGGCGCGCGCGCTCGAGAACCAATGCGTCGTCGTGCATGCCCCGCTCGTGGGCTCCGTCGAATGGTCGCCGGCCGTGGACGTGAATCGCGGAGCTGCGGGGGTTTTCGGTCCGCCCGATCTGGGCTTCCCGGAAGATGGCGTGATTGCGCAAGGCGAGATGGACAAGCCGGGGTGGATTGAGGCGCGCTTCGATCTCGACACGATCGCGCGGGTGCGCGCCGAAGGCCAGGTCTTCAATCACCGGCATTGGGACGAGCAGGCGGGCATCGCGAGCGCCACGCACATCGATCTTGCGGCGCCAGCGCGCGCGTCGGCAAGCAGCGGATGACGCCGCGCGCTCAGGCTCAATCGAGCTTCGCGCCCAAGAGCTCCGCGAGGGTGAGCGCCACGACCCCCGTCGCCTTGCGCAAATCCTCGAGCACGAGCTTCTCGTCGGCGCGATGACCGTTGGCCTCAAGCAGGCTGCGGGGCCCGGCCCCATAAAGCGCCGTCGGGATGCCCGCCGCCGAATAGAGGCGCGCATCGGTGTAAAGCGGCACGCCTTCCGCCGGGATGTCGATGCCCATCACGCGCTTCGCATTGCGCTGCAAGGCGGTGACGAGCACCTCCTGGCCCGTTTGTGGCGTGAAGGGGCGCGCCAGGAGAATTCGCTTGGTCCTCACGCGGATGCCGGGGATCGCGGCGCAGACGCGCTCGATCTCGGCGATGAGGTCCCGCTCCACGTCATCGGGAATCTCTTCCGGAATCATGCGCCGATCGATGCGCATGGTCACCACGTCGGGCACCACATTGGTGTTGATCCCGCCCGAGATGAGGCCGACCGTGAGCGTCGGATGCTCGATGCCGGGCACTTTCGAACGCGTCGCCTTGTAGCGTTCACGCAGCGCATAGAGGGTCGTGAGCAAGCGCGTCGCGGCCTCGAGCGCGTCAACCCCGGTGTCCGGCCGCGCCGCATGGGCGGATTTGCCTTCGACCCGCACCTCGAGGTGAAGACAGCCGTTGTGCGCCACGACGACGTTGTAGGAAAAGCCGGCGCTGATCACATAATCGGGCTTCGAAAGCCCTCGTTCGAGGATGAAGCCCGGCCCGATGGCGCCGCCCACTTCCTCGTCATAGGTGAAATGGAGCTCGACCACGCCGTCGAGCGCGACAGCGCTCTCGCGCAATGCCGACAGAGCGAAGGCGTAGGTGGCGAAATCGGATTTCGACACCGCGACGCCCCGGCCATACATCACGCCGTCCTTGACGAGCGCGCCGTATGGATCGACCGACCAGCCTTCGCCTGGCGGCACCACATCGCCATGCGCATTGAGCGCGATCACCTTGCCGCCGGCGCCAAAGCGATGCCGGACGATAAGGTTCGTTGCGCTGATCATGCCGTTTTCCCGCGCGCGCTCGGCGGGGACCGGGTGACGCTCGACCGCAAAACCGAGCGCCTCGAGAAGCTCGGCCGCGCGCTCCGCATGGGCCTTGCAATCGCCGGGCGGATTGTCGGAAGGCACCTTCACCAATTCGGCGAGGAAGCTGATTTCCTCGTCGCGCTTCGCTTCGACGGCCTCGAGGATGAGCTCCGCCTTGGCCCGAGACGCCGTTTGGCCTTTTTGGCTCATCTCAGCTCAGGCCGAGCTTGCCCACCGCAGCCTTGAGCGCGCTGCCGCTGTCGTCGGCGACCGCTGCCTTGCGCAGCTCACTGATGCGATTTGCAGGCTCAGGGCCCTTCGCGATGTGATCGACAAGGCCGAGGATGGTCTCATAGCTCGCCAAGCCGCGCTCATGCGTGTCGCCATAGCCTTTGACGAGGCCGCGACATTCGGCGATCTCGACGGCCAGCGCATAATCCTTCGCGGCCATTGCCACGATCCGCTCGAGCCATGAAGTGAGCCGCGCCTCTTCCTCGGCGAAGCGCAGAGAGGATCGCCGCCAGGCTTTCAGGCTCGCCACGAGATAAAGTTGCAGGAAGCCACGAATCGAGGTCGTCTTCACGACCTTCCCCTTCTTTGTGGCGTTCTCGATGGCGGAGCGCAAAATCCCCGGCCGCAGCATGAGCCGGCCCAACCATGCCGGCACCGATTCCGCCATCTCCTTGAGACGCGGATGCATGAACTCGGCGATCTCGACGATCTGCCCGTCGCGCGCGCGCACCTCCTCGCGCACCCGCGCGAAGCGCGAGGCGCGGATCTTGAGCTCGGCGACCCGGATCGTGTCTTCATAGGCCATGCCAAGCGCGAGCTCGCGCGACGTCTCGGCGAGAAGGCGCCCCGAGCCGTCGCCATGGCGGCGCTCCGCGTCGGCGACCGGCTTCAACCGCAGGAGATAATCTTGCGCGTAGTCGAGGTCCTGATAATCGGCGAGGCGCTCGAGCCCGATGCGGACCATCGACCGGGCCGAGGCCGGGAAGGCGCTCTCGGCTTGCGCGATGAGCGCCGCGAGCAAAGCTTGCGGCCCATCGGAGGGGCTTTGCGCCGCAGCTTGCGCCGCTGTCGGAGCGTCGCGCGAGAGGGGGCGACCGGCGGTGACCGCGGCCGCATCCCCGCTCACGGCCGCCACGCCCGCCGCGAAGCCGCGCTTGCTCGCGGCGACGCCGACGCCGGCGCGCTCGATCGTCGCCTCGAAGGCTTCGCGCTCGAACGGCAAGGTGCGCGATTGCGCGAGCGCGCCGAAGAGCACGGCACTGATCACGCTGCCGGTGCGCTCGGCGGCGGCGGCGAGATCGGCGCCGAAGAAGCTCTTCGCCGAGTTGCGGCAGGCTTCGAGCAGCACCGGCGCGTCGGCGCGCCCATCAGCCATGGCGATCTTCTCCGTCATGGCGAAGACGCGATGCGTCGAGGCGACGAGCGCGGTGCGATCGGGCGTGACGAGGCCGCGCTGCACGGCGCGCCCGGCCTCCATCAGCTCGGAGGCGATGACGATGTCGACATCGCCCGGCATCGGCATTAGCGCCATCACGGGCTCAGGCGCGCCTTTGGCGAGCGCGCTCTTCGGGAAGAGCTCGACATAATAGATGGTGGCGCCTGTGCGCTGGGCGACGCCCGGCACGGAGGTGAGCTGCGCCAGATAGCCGCCGTGCTCGGCAAGATCGACGATCCACTCGGCGAGCACGCCGCCGCCCTCCCCTCCCATCGCCAAGATGGCGACGCGGATGGCGCGCGCCTCAAGCGCGCCCTCGGCTTGCGGTTTGGCGCGATCAAGCATGGGAGACGCCCGGTGACATGCCGCGCCCTTCCTCCTCCCGCTCGCGGGAGAGGGTGCCCGAACGCGGTGAGGGCGGATGATGGCGTACGGGACCGCGTCGAGGATCTCGGCGCCTTCTCCCGCAAGCGGGAGAAGGGAAGTGTTCGAGACCGTGCATCACGCGAAGGCCGCTTTGCGCGCGAGACGCCGCTGGAAGAAGCCGATCACGGCGTCGCGGAGCCTCGCCTTCATCTGATCCCACGCTGTCGGATTCTCGATGATCGAAGCGCGGTAGAAGGAGGGGCAGAGCTTCGCCGCATGCGCGACCTCGCCGCACAAGCCGCAGCCGACGCAGGAATCGAGCACCTTGGTCACCGGCTCCTTGCGCAAGGGATCGGGATGCGGCGCGATGGTGAGCGACGGGCAACCCGAAAGACGGATGCAGGAATGGTCGCCCGTGCAAGTGTCGGCATCGACGCCGAAGCGCTCGCGCACGACGCGCTCGCCACGCTCGACCGCCGCGCGCATTTGCGGGCGCACGCGCCGCTGCTTGTTGAGCATGCATTCGGACTGGGCGACGATGACTTTCGGACCCTTTTCCGGCGTCGTCAGCGCTTCTTTCAGCGTGTCGCGCATCTTCGCAAGATCATAGGTGCGCGTGATCGTGCGCGCCCATTCGACGCCGACGCCGCGCACCGCCTTCTCGATCGAGTTCTGCGTCGCGCGGATCGGGTTGTCCCAGAATGAGGACAGGATGTCCTGGCCGCCAGTCGCCGAGGTGTAGCCATTGTCGACCACGATGATGACGTTGTCGCTCTTGTTGAAGACGGCGTTGCCGACGCTCGAGGCAAGTCCGTTATGCCAAAACCCGCCATCCCCCATGATCGAGACGACGCGCTTGTCGGCCTTGACGTTGAAGGCCGAAGCCCCCGCCCCTCCAAGCCCGTAGCCCATCGTGGTCGCCCCGATGTTGAAGGGCGGGAAGATCGAGAAGAGATGGCAACCGATGTCGCAGCTTACATGATGGGTGCCGAGCTCGCGCTCGACGAGCTTCATGGCGGTGAAGATCGGCCGTTCGGGACAGCCGGTGCAGAAGGAAGGCGGGCGCGGCTGCACCTCACCGTTCACCGCCGCCATCGCGCTTTTGCGCGAATTGTCGCCCTCGACGGGACGCTCCTCGGGAAGCATGTCGCGTCGATAGTGAGCGACGAAGCGCTTCAGCCCGTCGCGTACCACGGCGCCGGTGTATTCGCCCGCCATGCTGAGCATGTCCTTGCCATGCACCTTGGTCTGAATGTCGGCGCGACGCAGGATGGTGTTGACCGCCTGCTCGATGAAGTCCGGCTGGCCTTCCTCGACGATGAGGATCGCCTTCTTGCCGGCGCAGAATTTGACGAACTCGGCATCGACCAACGGATAGGTCACGTTGAGCACGTAGGTCGGCACCTTCGCCTTGCCGAAGGCATCGGCGAGGCCGAGCACCTCGAGGCCGCGCAAGGCCGTGTTGTACAGGCCGCCTTGCATGACGATGCCGATATCGGCGGCTTCCCCGTCGAAGAACTCGTTGAGCTCGTTCTCGGCGATGTATTTCACTGCGGCCGGCCAGCGCTTCTCGATCTTCTCCTTCTCATGCATGTAGGTGCCGGGCGGCATGGCGATCCGTGTCACGTCGC
>DASZIL010000190.1:0-8324 GCA_035949255.1 Beijerinckiaceae bacterium
GGAATGACGAAACAGCCGCTTTCGTGAAGGCGTCGAAATTCCGCGATCTTGTCCACATTTACCATTGTGGGCTCCTGGGCGGTCATCGTGAGGAGTGAAAAGTGAGGAGTGAAAAGTGAGTTAGTGGCGAGTAGCGAGTGGCGAATAGCGAGTAGGCAGCCACTGCAAAGCAGCTCACCTTCACTCTTCACTCTTCACGTCTTCATTTCTCCCGCTTCGCTATTCGCTATTTCGCTATTCGCCCCTTCAATGATTATCCCGCGGCAATCCCTTCGATTCAGCGATGCGTTGATATTTGACGGCCGGCTTCAGCACCATGCCTTGCGCCATCTGATCCACCATGCCGCGCTGAATCTCCTGCCACGGGGTCTGATGGGCCGGGTAATGATAGCCGCCACGGCCCTGGAGAGCCGCGCGGCGCTTGTCGATCTCGGCTTTCGGGATGAGGATGTCGGCCGTGCCCTTCTTGAGATCGATGCGCACGCGATCTCCCGTCCGCAAGATCGCAAGGCCCCCGCCCGCGGCCGCCTCCGGCGACGCGTTGAGGATGGAGGGTGAGCCCGAGGTGCCCGATTGCCGCCCGTCGCCGATGCAGGGGAGCGAATTCACTCCGTCCTTGATGAGGTAGGCGGGCGGACGCATGTTCACGACCTCCGCCGCGCCCGGATAGCCGATCGGCCCGACACCGCGGATGAAGAGAAGGCAATGCGCGTCGATCTTCAGCTTCGGATCATCGATGCGCGCATGGTAATCCTCGGGGCCGTCGAAGACGACCGCGCGGCCTTCGAAGGCCTCGCGATCCTTGGGGTTCGAGAGATAGCGGTCGCGAAACTCCTTCGAGATCACGCTCGTCTTCATGATGGCCGAGTCGAAGAGATTCCCCTTGAGCACGATGAAGCCCGCATCCTTGACGAGCGGCTTGCTGAAGGGGCGGATCACATCCTCGTCGCTCGAGGCGCGTCCCCGGCAATTCTCCCCGATGCTCCTGCCGTTCGCCGTCAAGGCGTCTTCGCGAATGAGCCCTTGGCGCATGAGCTCGCCGACGACCGCCGGCACGCCGCCCGCGCGGTGATACTCCTCGCCGAGATAGAAACCGGCGGGCTGCATGTTGACGAGAAGCGGCACCTTGTGGCCGACCTTCTCCCAATCCTCGACATCGAGCTTCACGCCGATGTGCCTGGCGATGGCGTTGAGATGGATCGGCGCATTGGTCGAGCCCCCGATCGCCGAATTGACCACGATTGCGTTCTCGAAGGCCTCGCGCGTCAAAATATCCGAGGGCTTGAGATCCTCGCGCACCATCTCGACGATGCGTTTTCCGGTGCGATAGGCGATCTGGCCGCGCTCGCGGTAAGGCGCCGGAATGGCCGCGCAACCGGGAAGCGACATGCCGAGCGCCTCGGCAAGCGAATTCATGGTCGAGGCCGTGCCCATGGTGTTGCAATGGCCGGCGGAGGGCGCGGAATCGGCGACCGCCTCGAGCATCTCGTTGAAATCGATCTTGCCCGCCGCGAAATCCTGGCGCGCCTGCCACAAAATGGTGCCCGAGCCGGCGCGCGTGCCATGGTGCCAGCCGTTCAGCATCGGGCCGCCCGAGAGCACGATGGCGGGAATATTCACGGTCGCCGCCGCCATGATGCAGGCCGGTGTCGTCTTGTCGCAACCCGTCGTCAGCACCACGCCGTCGAGCGGGTAGCCGTAGAGCACCTCGACGAGCCCGAGATAGGCGAGGTTCCGGTCGAGCGCCGCGGTCGGCCGTTTGCCGGTCTCCTGGATCGGATGCACCGGAAATTCGATCGCCACTCCGCCCGCCTCGCGGATGCCCTCGCGCACGCGCTTGGCGAGCTCGAGGTGGTGGCGGTTGCAGGGCGAAAGGTCGGACCCGGTCTGCGCGATGCCGATGATCGGCCTGCCACCGCGCAGCTCCTCGAGAGTAAGCCCGTAATTCAGATAGCGCTCGAGATAGATCGCCGTCATGTCGGGATGGGCGGAGTTGTCGAACCACTCCTGGGAACGAAGCCGCCGGGCATGCGCCATGCCCCTCGTCGGCGTTTTGGTCGTGCCGGTTGCTCGCGTTCGCAGCGGCCGCCGCCTCGCCCCCCGCCCCCTTCCATTGGCCATCTTGCGTCCCGCCATGATCGCGCCCTCGCCTTTAATCTTTTGAATGAAGATCGGGCGCTTCGGCCACGACCATTGGCCTCATATCGCGCGATTTTCCCGTGTAAATCAATCTTGGCAGGCATTCTTGGCAGGCATGCGACTAATGCTTTTCGGCCGGTTCGCCGGAAGCGAGCCCGCCTTGCTGTTCAAGCGCCGGCATTTTTGGCATAGGGAGGCCAGGGAGAAAGGGTCGGGGCCACGCGTCATGCCGTGCCCGGCCTTCATGGATACGCGACAATCGGGGAAAGCCATGCTGCACACCATCGCCGCCTTCGAGCGCCTTGGCGAAGAGAATGCCTTCGCGGTGCTCGCCCGCGCCACCGCGCTCGCGAGCCAGGGGCGCGATATCATCAACCTCGGGATCGGCCAGCCTGATTTTCCGACGCCCCCGCACATCGTCGAGGCCGCCGTCAAGGCTCTGCGCGATGGTCATCATGGCTACACGCCGGCGACCGGCATCTCGCCGCTGCGCGAGGCGGTGGCGCGCGATCTCCGCCGGCGCTTCTCCGTCGAGGTCTCGCCCGATCGGGTGATGATCCTGCCGGGCGGCAAGGTCACGATGTTCATGGCGATCTTGATGTTCGGCGAGCCCGGCGTCGAAATCCTCTATCCCGACCCGGGGTTTCCCATCTATCGATCGATGATCGAGTTCACGGGAGCAACCCCGATCCCGGTGCCGATCCGGGAAGCGAACGGTTTTGCCTTCCAGGCGCAAGAGACACTTTCGCTCATCACGGCGAAAACGCGCCTTCTGATCGTCAATTCACCGGCGAACCCGACGGGCGGGGTGACGCCGAAGGCCGAGATCGACGCGCTCGTCGCCGGGCTCGAGCGCCATCCCGACGTTGCCGTCATGTCGGACGAGATCTATGCCTCGATGACCTATGATGGTGAGGCTCATGTCTCACTCTTGTCCTACCCGTCGCTCCGCGAGCGGCTTATTCATCTCGACGGCGCCTCGAAGAGCTATGCGATGACGGGCTGGCGCCTCGGCTGGTCCGTGTGGCCGCAAAAGCTCTACGATCTCGCGCGCAAGCTCGCCGTGAACGCGCATTCCTGCGTCAATGCCGCGACGCAATGGGCCGGCATCGCGGCACTCGACGGGCCGCAGGATTGCGTCGCGCAAATGGTGGCCGAATTCGACAAGCGCCGGCATGTGGTGATCGACGGGCTGAACCGCCTCCCCGGCGTCTCCTGCATCAAGCCGAAGGGGGCCTTCTACGCCTTCCCGAACATCACGCGCAGCGGCTGGAAGGCGAAGCCCCTCGCCTCGGCCCTCCTCGAGGAGGCGGGTGTCGCGGTCATCGGCGGCCCCGATTTCGGCGTGCATGGCGAGGGGTATTTGCGCCTCTCGTATGCGAACTCGACCGAGAATATCGAGCGCGCGATCGAGCGGATGGGCGAGTTCCTCGCGCGTCGCAAGGCCGCGTGACCGGCGCCAGGGGCTTCCCGATGTCGCAGAGATTTCGCCGCGCCGTCCTCATGGCGCTCGCTTCGGTTTTCCTCGACGGCGCGATCGGCGCCGCGATGGCCCAATCACCACGCCCGTCGCTCGCCAAATGCGATCCGGCGAAGCTTTCCGTCGCGGCCTTCGACGATTGCCTGCGCAAGGCGGAAACGGACACCAGCAAGGGGGTCGAGGACGCGCTCACGAAAATAAAGGCAGCAATCGACGCGCGCACCGACCTCTCCGGCCAGCAGCGCAACCTGCTCAAGCGACAGATCAATAATTCCAACGATCTGTGGACGCGTTATCGCAATGATTTGTGCCAGAACATCGTGCCCATGCTCGCTGGCCCGAAAGCGAAGCTCTTCGAGGAGAACCTCGGCTGCCTCGTCGATACGAACACGGCGCGACAAGCCGAGCTCGACGCCCTGATCCCGCCGAAGTGAAAGGCCGGCGCCAGCAAAACGGGACTTGCCCGTCTTGTATTTTCCGGAGACGGACCAGGCTCAATTCCGGTAAAGAATTTCAAGGTCCCCGTTGCGTCATGCGCGCCTGAGGGCGCCGTTGCGCGCGCCCTATGGCGGGACGCGCCCTCTTGCGGTGGATCGATAAGGACGACGCCAAGATCACATTTTCGTGATGACCGTCGATGCGGAGCTTCGGCCGCGGCCCGCCGAACACGCCGGCATCGAGCCCGGCTTGCACAACGCAAGGATGATGGTCATCTCGTGGAAGCCTGTCATCCGTCTCGCCGCGACGCCGTGTTGATCACTTCCGCCGCCATCACGGCGACCGCCATCGACAGGAATCAAGCCCAAGGGGAAACCATGTCCATCAAGCCGACGCCCGAGGATGTGTTCATCATCGTCGATGTGCAAAACGATTTCCTGCCCGGCGGCGCGCTCGCGGTGAAGAACGGCGATCAGGTGATCCAGCCGATCAATGCGCTCGCTCGCAAATTCACCAATGTGGTCCAGACGCAAGATTGGCACACGAGGGGCCATATGTCGTTCGCTTCGGCTCATTCCGGCATGAAGCCCTTCGAGATGACCAAGCTCGCCTACGGCGATCAGGTGCTCTGGCCCGATCACTGCGTGCAAGGCTCGCAAGGCGCGGCCTTCTCCGACAAGCTCGACCTGCCGATGGTCCAGCTCGTGATCCGCAAGGGGTTTCACCCCGACGTCGACAGCTACTCGGCCTTCGTCGAGGCGGATCACGCGACGAAAACGGGCCTTGCCGGCTACCTCAAGGAACGCGGCGTCAAGCGCTGCTTCGTCGCCGGCCTCGCCACGGATTTCTGCGTCGCCTGGACCGCGTTGGAAGCGACCAGAGCCGGCTTCGAGACCTATGTGATCGAGGACGCGAGCCGCGGCATCGACACGCTAGGCTCTCTCGCCGCCGCGATACGCAATATGGATGCGGCCGACGTGAAACGCATTCAATCGAACGCGATCATGGCGTGATCGGAAAGGAGCCCGGTAATGAGGCTCGAACCTCTCTCGCTCATGCCCGCGATGGCGGGCATCTAGTGGTCAAAATCAAACGCTTGGTACCCGACAGTCAGAGCCGCCGTGGGGCGAAACCCGACGGTTCATGCCGCGAGCTTCGCGGCGGTTTTGGCAATGAGTTCGCCTTGGTGTCGCGCGCCGTCGAGTTCGAGCTTGCTGGGCTGACGCTCGCCTTTGCCGCCCGCGATCGTTGTAGCCCCGTATGGCGCGCCGCCGACGATTTCCTCGAGCGTCATTTGTCCGGCATGGCTGTAGGGCAAACCTACGATGACCATACCGAAGTGCATGAGGTTCGTGATTATTGAGAAGAGTGTTGTTTCATTACCGCCGTGTTGTGTGGCGCTGGAGGAAAAGGCCCCGCCGACCTTGCCATGCAGCGCCCCGCTCAACCACAGACCGCCGGCCTTTTCCCAAAAACTCCCCATCGCGGAAGGCATTCTGCCAAAGCGGGTCGGAGCTCCAACGACAATGGCGTCATAGTTTGGCAAGTCCGCTGGAGTTGCGATCGGAGCGGGTTGATCGAGTTTGAAAAACGATGCTTTCGCGACAGGTTCAGGAACGGTTTCCGCAACGCGTTTGACGTCGACCGTCGCACCCGCCGAGCGGGCGCCCTCGGCAACCGCGTATGCCATCGTCTCGATGTGGCCGTAGCTGGAATAGTACAATACGAGAACCTTGGTCATGTGCGCCTCTCGGATTGGGGAGTTCGTTGAATACGATTACTCCCGACATAATGCTATCAAATATCGGCCGGCGCCATTGCTGTTAGATTGCCGGACACAGAAGGCGCACTCGAGCGACGTCGCGAACGTCCGAAAAGGATCGACTCCGATCCGACGACGCGGGAGCCAAGCGTCAGATTCCGACCGCTAGGTCTTCTTGGCATCATGCTGGAAGTCCGGATGCGCGCCTTCACGGGAAAGAGCAGGGGCGAAGCTGCGGGGAATGAGCGGAGGTAGCCGGTGTTTGACGGGATGTTCGCCGCGCTCATCGGACCTCCACATCCATCCAGCTCTCGAAACAATGGTTGTTCGCGAGTGACATCACGCCGATCGTGGCGCGACAGCCGATGCCCCGCTCGGGACCAAAGACTTCAGCGAAGAGATCCGTGAGCCCGCTCGATATGAGGTTTGGCGAGGTGAAGCCGGGTGCGCAGACGACGAAGTTCAGGGTTCGGACGAGCGCGACCACATTGTCGAGATCGCCGAGCGCCTGCTTCAATCCGGCAAGGCAATTGATCCCTGTCTGGCGAGCCGCGGCATAGGCCCGCTCCACCGTGACCTCGGCGCCCACACGCCCTGGATGCAGGGCTTTTCCATCGGGCAGGTCCGGAACATGACCCGACAAGACCAGGAGATTGCCGATGCGGTGGAAAGGCTTCATCTTCCCATAGTTCTGCCCGTAATATTTTTGCGGCGTTCCATGGTCCGGGAGGCCGGGAGCGGTTGCCAGGTTCGGCAACTCGATCCCCATCTGCTTCAGCTTCCGTTCGACTTCCATCGAGGCTCTCCCTTTGCTGATGGCGCTTCGCCGCCTTCAAGAGGACCTGAGGCGAAGACTTCATCGTCACGCAAAGGACAGTTGACGCCAGTGGAAGGCAAAAATCCACAAGATGATCCTGCAATGAAAGCTTACGAACACCAGCAAGGCCCGAAAGAAGCGCGATCGGCGCGAATGATCCGGTCGCGCCGGCGCGACGAGGGCGCGCCGGCGGAAGCCTCAATTGCGCGGTGCCGCGATGCACAAGACCATTCCGGCGATGACCGCGGCCATGCCGACCATTTCGCTGAACGAGGCTTGCTCGCCCAGCCAAAGGAGGTCGACGACGCCGGTCACGATCGGAGTGAGCGGCACGAAGAGCGCCGCTTGCACCGGGCCGAGCAGGGCGACGGCGCGCGTATAGAGATAAAGCGCGGCGACGCCGACGAGCACGCCTTGGAACAGGGCTTGCAACAGACTCGCCCCTATCGAAGCCTCGACCAGATGGAGCGGCATGAAGAAGGCCCAGAGCGGCACGCTCATGAGCGACAGGATGGAGATGGCCGCGGCGGCGCCGACGGAGCTCGCTTTCCAGCGATTGGCCATGAAGCCGAAGGCCGCCCACATGCAACCGGAAAGCGCGAAGAGAAGATCGCCTCGCCAGGCGCCTTCGCGCGCCGGCGCCCCGGCAAAGGCCTCGAAGGAGAAGAGGACGAGCCCCGCGACGGTGAGCGCGAGTGCGCCGAGCTCTCCCCAGGCGGGGCGCTCGCGAAGCCAGATGAGCGAAAGCAGCGTCGCCGTGATCGGGGTGAGCGCCGGGCCGATGACGGCGCTGTGGAAGGCTGGTGCGAAGGCCACCCCGCCGACGAGCGCGAGGCTGAATGGCGCGCCCGCGAGGATCGCGAGCGTGACGGCTCGCCCCCAGCCGAGCGGGCCCACGGGGAAATTCGGCGCCCTTGCGGCCAACGGCAAGAGCACGAGGCCGGCGGCGAGGAAACGAAGCACGGTGACATCGGCCGCCGTCAAGCCGTCGGCGACCGAGATCTTCGACACGATCGGCTGGATGCCCCAGATCAGAGCGCAGAGCGCGCCAAAGCCGAGGCCTTTCCAGGAGCGTGGCGCGATCCCCGTCGCGGGCGATGCCGATGACGCCGCGACAGTGTCGCGGCGTCCGCGCGGGCGGGATGTCGAGAGGTTCATGACGCTCCTTCCTACTCGGCGGCGGCTTGCGACCTGCCCGTCTGTTTGCCGAGGGGCGTCACGCGAAGCTGGGTGATGCGGTTGCGGTGCCTGCGCATCACCTCGAAACGGTAGCCGTGAAAAGTGAAGGCCTGGCCGGGGTCCGGGATCGTCTGAGCTTCGTGAATGACGAGACCGGCGACCGTGGTCGCATCCTCATCCGGCAATCGCCAATCCATCGCACGGTTCACGTCGCGCACCGGCACCGAGCCCTCGACGACGATCGAGCCGTTGGGCTGAGGGCGCACGCCATGAAGCTGCACATCGTGCTCGTCGGAGATGTCGCCGACGATCTCCTCGAGGATATCCTCGAGCGTCACCAGCCCCTCGATGTCGCCGTACTCGTTCACCACGAACGCGAAGCGCCGGCGGTTGCGCTGGAAGTGCGCGAGCTGGGCGTTGAGCGCGGTGCCCTCGGGCACGAAGTAGGACTCGCGGCCCCTGGCAATCTCGATGAGCCGCTCGCGCGTGAGCTCGCCGCGCACCAGCTC
>DASZIL010000191.1:0-4881 GCA_035949255.1 Beijerinckiaceae bacterium
CCATCTCGCGCGTGAGCTGCGACAAGGCGCCTTGCGGCAAGGTGTAGCCGTCGATCTTCTCGGCGAGCGCGAGATCGGCGACCTTCGGCGAGTTGACGAAGGTGCCGCAAATGATCCTCCGCAACAGGCCTTCATGAGCGAAGTGATTGGCGCCGAGCGTCTCGCCATCGCCGAGGCCGACAGGATGGAGCGCGGTGATGTCGCGCGGTGAGCCCTCCGTGAGAAAGCGCCGTTCGAGCGCCGCAAGCAGCGCTTCGGGAACGGCATGGCCTCCACCAGAGCCGCCGACGAGAAGCGTGTCGCCGGAACGGATGACCTTGACGGCTTCATCAGCGGTGACGCGTCGCACGGATCGGACCTCCGTTGCAGTCTCAAAACTTCCCGGGAAAATGGCAGGCGGCGAAATGGCCGGGACGATGCTCGGCAAGCGGTGGTGTCGTCTCGGCACAAACGCGCTCTGCCAGGGGACAGCGCGTGCGAAACCGACAGCCGGAGGGCGGGTCGACCGCGCTCGGCGGCTCGCCTGCAAGGCGCAAGCGTTCGCGCCGGCGCTCGATCGAAGCGTCCGGGATCGGCACGGCCGAGATGAGATAGCGCGTATAGGGATGGAGCGGCGCGGCGAAGAGATCCTTCGCCGGCGCGACCTCCGCGACCTTGCCGAGGTAGAGCACCACCACCCGATCCGAAATATGGCGCACCACCGCGAGATCATGCGCGATGAAGAGGTAGGTGAGGCCAAGCTCTTCCTGCAAGCGCAGCATGAGGTTGAGGATCTGCGCCTGGATGTTGACGTCGAGCGCCGAGATCGGCTCGTCCGCGACGATGAAGCTCGGCTTCACCGCGAGCGCACGCGCGATGGAAATGCGCTGACGCTGGCCGCCCGAGAATTCATGCGGGTAGCGGGCGCCCGCCTTCGGATCGAGCCGCACGATCGCGAGCAGCTCGGCGATACGATCGCGGACCTCGGCGCTCGTCGTCGCAAGCCCGTGAAAGCGAAGCGGCTCCTCGAGGATTTGCGCGACCGTCATGCGCGCGTTGAGCGAGGCGTAAGGGTCCTGAAACACCATCTGCAAATGCCGCCGCAGTGGGCGAATGGCGGCAGGCATTGCTTGGGCGATCTCTGTGCCGTCGAAGAGGATCGAGCCCGCGTCGGGACGGTGGATGCGCAAGATGAGCCGCGCCAGCGTCGATTTCCCGCAACCCGATTCACCGACGAGCCCAACCGTCTCGCCGAGCTTCACGGCAAGATCGACGCCATCGACGGCATGGACGTAGCGATGCGGCTCGAAGAAGCCACGCTTCGGCAAGGCGAAATGCTTGACGAGGCCCTTCACCTCCAAGAGCGGGGCCGGGTGGGGCGACTCTTCACCTCTCCCCTTGCCGGAGAGGTCGGTCGAGCGCAGCGAAACCGGGTGAGGGGGGCTGGAGCGAACTTGGGCAACGATTCCCCCCTCACGCGGCTCGCTTCGTTCGGTCGCGAGTTCGACCTCTCCCGCAAGGGGAGACGTTGAAAGCGGCGTCGTGGCCGGCAATTCCAGCCTCGCGCCCGCTTGCGTCACCCAGCAACGGCTCTTGCGCGCCGTCTCGATTTCGAGAAGCTCGGGATGCTCGGCGCAGCGCTCGACGCGGAACGGACAGCGGGGCGCGAAGCGGCAACCCTGGGGCTCGCTCAAAGGGTCGGGCGGCGAGCCTTCGATCGCGGTGAGCTTTTTTCCGGCCGTGGGCTCACGGTCGAGACGCGGCACGGCATTGACGAGCGCCCAGCTATAGGGATGTTTCGGATCGGAGAGGATGGCCTCGGCCGGCCCTTCCTCGACGACTTCGCCCGCATACATGACGAGCACGCGCGAGCAGAGCCCGGCTATCACGCCGAGATCGTGGCTGATGAGCACGATCGCGGTGCCGAAATCGCTATTGAGCTCGCGGAGAAGCTCCAGGATCTGCGCCTGGATGGTGACGTCGAGCGCGGTCGTCGGCTCGTCGGCGATGAGGAGCGCGGGCTCATTGCTCATGCCCATGGCGAGCGCCACGCGCTGACGCATGCCGCCTGAGAATTGATGCGGATAGCTGTTGATGGCGCGCTCGGGCGTGGTGATCCCCATGCGGCCGAGAAGCTTCACGCCGCGCCGGGTCGCTTCCCTTTCGCCGTAGCTTCCATGCGCCATCATCGTCTCGACGAGCTGTCGGGCGATGCGCAGCACGGGATTGAGCGAGGTCATCGGGTCCTGGAAGACCATCGCCATGCCGGCGCCGCGCAGCTTGCGCAGCTCGGCCCGGCTCATGGCGAGCACGTCTCGGCCCTGGAAGCGGATCGAGCCGGAGACGATGCGGGCGGGCTCCTCGAGGAGGCGCATCAGGGATTGCGCCGTGACACTCTTGCCGGACCCCGATTCGCCGACGATACCGAGCGCCTCGCCCGCGCCAACCATGAAGCTCACCCCGTCGACGGCGCGCACCACGCCCGCATCGGTGAAGAATTGCGTGCGCAGATCCGAGACGGCGAGCACAGGCGTCGCGGGTGTCGCGGTGCTCGACGCGGGCGCTCGCACATCCTGCATCGTCTCGCTCACCGCTGCCGTGCCCTGGGGTCGAGCCAATCGCGTACGCCATCGCCCACGAAATTGAATCCGAGCACGACGCTCAAGATGGCAAAGCCCGGAAAGGCCGCTACCCACCATTGCTCGACGAGCTCGCGCCCTTCGGCGACCATCGATCCCCATTCGGGCGTGGGCGGCACGACGCCGAGGCCGAGGAAGGAAAGCCCCGCGAAGGTGATGATGGCATTGCCGAGATCGAGCGTGACGAGCACGATCAGCGGGCCGATGGCGTTCGGGATGATGTGGCGCGCGAGGATGCGGGCAGGCTTGAGGCCGATCACGACCGCAGCCTCCACATATTCCTGCGAACGCTGCACGAGCACGAGGCTGTGCGCGAGTCGCGCGAACTTCGGCCACCAGACGACCAGCATGGCGATGATCGTGTTTGTCGTGCCGATGCCGAGCGCGGCCGCGATGGCGAGCGCCAGGATGATCGGCGGGAAGCACAGGACGAGGTCGGTGAGGCGCATGATCAGCTCTTCGCCGCGCCCGCGCATGAAGGCGGCGGCGCCGCCGAGGAGCGTGCCGAAGGCCGCGCCGATGATCACCACCACGAAGCCGGTGACGAGCGAGATGCGGCTGCCGTAAAGCATGCGCGTGAGCACGTCGCGTCCGAGCTCGTCCGTCCCGAGCCAATGAGTTGGCGACGGCGGGCGCAGCCGAAGGGTCACATCGACCGCGTCCGGCGGGTAGGGGGTGAGATAGGGACAGGCGAGCGCGATCAGGACCCAGGCGAGAATGATCGCGGCGCCCAGCGCCGCGACGCCATAGCGGCGGCGCCAGCGCTGGCCCTTGCTGCGCACGGGCGTGAAGGCGGCAAGCGTCGCGGTGGTTTGATCGAAGGCCGTCATCGCGCGACCCTCGGGTCAAGGAGCGCGTAGCTCAGATCGATCACGAGGTTGATGAGGAGATAGGTCAGCGCCACCACGAGCGTGATCCCCATGATGGCTGGGAAATCGAGCGCCTCGGCGCTGCGGAAAGTGTAACGGCCAAGCCCCGGCCAGGAGAACACCGTCTCGGTCATCACGGCGCCGGTGAGCAGATTCGCGTAAGCCAAGCCGCCGAGCGTCACGATCGGGATGAGCGCATTCGGCAAGACATGGCCGTTGACGATCCGCCGTTCGCGCAGGCCTTTGGCGCGCGCGACGCGCACGTAATCCTGATGCAGATTGTCGAGCATGCTGGCGCGCGTCGTGCGCGTGATGAGACCGAGCGTCGCGGCGGCAAGCACGATCGAGGGCAGAACCAGATGGGCGGCGGCATCGCGGAAAGTCGCGACATCGCCCGCGAGAAGCGAATCGATGAGGAACAGCCCGGTTACGGTGGGCGGCGAGAAGGCGATGGGGTCGAGCCGTCCCGGGCCCGGCGCGATCTGCAAGCCCCCATAGAAGAGGGCGAGCATGATAAAGGCGAGCCAGAAGGTCGGCGAGGAAACGCCGACGAGCGAAACGACGCGGGCGAGGTGATCGACCCAACTGTCGCGCTTGATCGCGGCCAGCATGCCGAGCGGCACGCCGATGAAGAGGGAGAGGAGAAAACCTACGGTCGCGAGCTCGATGGTCGCCGGCGCATATTGGGCGATGTCCTCGAGCACTGGCCGTTGCGAGGCGATGGAGATGCCGAGGTCGCCATGCAGCACGCCCTTCAGGAAGATGAGGTAGCGCTCCCATAAAGGCAGATCGAGGCCCCATTTGGCACGCCATTCCGCGACGAAGGCCTTGTTCGAGGCGGCGACGTCACCGAGCTGCGCCAGGATCGGGTCACCGGGCACCATATTGGCGATGAGGAAGATGACGAGCGTGGCGAGAAGCGCCATCACCGCGGTCACGGCAAGCCGCGAGACGATGTAGCGCGGCAAGACTAGCCGGCTCCCGCGCGGCGGATAGCCGGAGAAGCCGCGCCGCGATCAAGCGAGCGGAAAGGCCTTAGCCGGCAAGCATTCCCCGGAAATGGAAAGCGCAGAGCAAGAACGCGATCGGCAGCGCCTTCGATGCGCGAAAACCTCCTCGACATTCCGGCTCCCTATCGATTGCTTTTGTTTTTTAGATCGTTCTAAATTTGGCCGCGCGGGGTGTCAATCAAGCGGCCGGCGGACACTCATCGCGCACAGGCCTCCGGCCGAACAGGCTTCCGGGAGCGACATGGCGCTTGCCGAGTATGACAGCTTCGCGGCGGATCGTCATCGCATGATGCGCGAGGCGGCGCGCGCCTTCGCGGAGCGCGAGATCAGGCCGATCGCGGCCGAGCTCGACGAAAGCGAACGCTTTCCCGCGGAGCTTTATGC
>DASZIL010000192.1:0-11180 GCA_035949255.1 Beijerinckiaceae bacterium
CGAAAGGCCACGCCTTATGGAGCGGCGCGCCGGATCGGGCGAGGGCACGGCCGCGACGAGCTTGCGCGTATAGGGATGGCGCGGGTTCTCGATGATGGCGACCCTTGGACCGATCTCGACGATCTCGCCGAGATACATCACCGCGATGCGGTGGCTGACGCGCTCGACAACCGCGATGTCGTGCGAGATGAAAAGGAAGGCGAGCCCCATCTCGGCCTGAAGCCGCATCATCAGGTTCACGACGCGGGCCTTAACCGAGACATCGAGCGCCGAGACCGCCTCATCCGCGACGATCAGCCTCGGCGCGAGGCCAAGCGCGCGCGCGATAGCGAGGCGCTGGCGCTGGCCGCCCGAGAATTCATGCGGGAAGCGTCCCGCCATGTCGGGCGTGAGGCCGACCTTGCGCAAAAGCTCGGCGACGCGCTCGCGCGCCTCGCGCTTCGAGGCAAGGCCGTGCACGACGATCGGCTCGGCGATGGCGGCGCCGACACTCTTTCGCGGATTGAGGCTCGCGAACGGGTCCTGGAAGATCATCTGCATGCGCTGGCGCATGCGGCGCAGCCCTTGCGGATCGAGCGCGCGCACATCCTCACCCTCGAAGAGGACGCGCCCGGCGTTCGGCTCGACGAGCCGAAGGATCGAGCGTCCCGTCGTCGATTTGCCGCAACCCGATTCCCCGACAAGCGCGAGCGTCTCGCCAGGGTGCAGCGAGAAGGACACGTCCTCGACCGCATGCACGCGCGCGTTGACCTTGCCGAAAACGCCGGAGCGGATGGGAAAGCGGGTCACGAGATTTGCGACCTCGAGAAGCGGGCGGCTCGCGGGCGAGCCTTGCGCGACGTCGTCGTCCCTCTGTTTCGAGACGCCGACGCCGTCGCGCGGCGTTGTCGCCGCGGAAGCCGGAAGGTCAGGCGTGCCGGCATCGGGGGAGGCGGAAGCGGCCTCGCCTTCGGGCTCGGGGAAGGGTTTCGGCTTCGCTTCGCCCTTCATCGAGCCGAGGCGCGGCACGGCGGCGAGGAGGGCCTTGGTGTAAGGATGCTCTGGATGCTCCAGCACGCGGGGCGCGTCGCCTTCCTCCACCTTCTTGCCTTTCCACATCACGACGACACGGTCGGCGATCTCGGCGACAACGCCCATGTCATGGGTGATGAAGACGACGGACATGCCCTCTTCTTCCTGCAAGAGCTTGACGAGCTCGAGGATCTGGGCCTGGACGGTGACATCGAGCGCGGTCGTCGGCTCGTCGGCGATCAAGACTTTGGGCTTGCAGGCGAGCGCCATGGCGATCATGACGCGCTGGCGCATGCCGCCCGAGAAGCGGTGCGGATATTCATGCAGGCGCTCGCGCGCGGCGGGCACGCGCACCCGCTCCAGTATGCGCAGCGCCTCCGCCTCGGCCGCCGCCCGCTCGAGTCCGCGATGGTACATCAGGGCTTCGGCGATCTGGAAGCCGATGGTGAGCACGGGGTTGAGGCTCGTCATCGGCTCCTGGAAGATCATCGAGAGCTTGTCGCCGCGCACCTTGCGCATCTCCTCCTCGGGCAGCGCCAATAGGTCGCGGCCGTCGAGGCGGATCACGCCCTCGACCCGGCTATTCGCGGCCGGAAGAAGCCGCATGACCGAGAGCGCCGTGACGCTCTTGCCGGAACCCGATTCGCCCACGATGGCGACGGTCTGGCGCGCCCCGACATCGAAGGACAGGCCTTCGACCGCCGGGCGCCAGACATTGTCGACGCGAAAGCCGGCCGAGAGGTCGCGGACGGAAAGAACGGGTTGAGGATCAGGAGCGGGCATGGGCGGATTATTGCCTGGGTAAGCGCGGTTGGCTACTACGTGAGCATCACTTCCACTCATGCGCGCAAGCACACCTCTCCACTCGTCTCCGCGAAGGCGGTGATCCAGTTCTTCTCTGCGTTCCCGCTTTCGGACGCGCGAAGGGCGCGGGAGAAGGAGAGGCGAGTCGATCGTTAGCCACCTCCTTCTCCCGCTTTGCGGGAGGAGGTGCCTCCCTCGGATTTATCCGAGGGAGGCGGATGAGGGCCTTTTTCCACAAGGCTAAGGTTGGTCTTTAAGCGCGCCGCCGAACTCGTCAGGGCAATCGCAGCTCACCCTCATCCGCCGATCGCTGGCGCGATCGGCACCTTCTCGCGCGCGAAGAGCGCGGGAGAAGAGGCGCCGTCAGAACCGCAGGTTCACATTCCCCTTGAACGCATTGTCCACGGCGCGCTGGCCGAACTGCCCCGAATAGGAGACGCCGACCGAGAGCGCCGAGGTCACCGCGTAATCGATGCCGGCCTCGGCGACGAAGGCGTCGCGGTCGATCGGCGCGCCCGCGATGCTGAAGCCTTGCGCTCCGCCTTGAAAGGCGAGGAGCGCCGAGGGCACCACATTCCCGTAAGCGTGGCGCCAACCGAGCATGGTCTTCACCGTGAGCGGCATGGAGGTGAAGGCGAGCTCGCCGCGCACGCCGAGCGTCGTCGTCTGGATGTTGAAGTTGCGCGCCGAGGCGGTGAGCGCCGAGGTGCCGCCCGTTTCCGTGAAGCCGTTCTGGTGGATGAGGAAGGCGGCCGCGCCCGCGAAGGGCTCGAGCGTCACGCGTGCGCCGCCTCCGGGGCTGAGCCCGGCCAATTGGATACGGTACCCCGCCTCGCCGAAAGCTTGCGCGGTCGAGCCGCCGCTGTTCGACGAGAGCGATTCGGAGAAGCCGGGAAAGGCGACGGAGCGCGTGATCGAGGTCGTGTTGGTGCCGTAAAGCGCGCCGGCGCGAAGTTGCAGCGCACCGAAGCTCGCGCCCGCATAAACGCCGCCGAAGACGCTCTCGAAAGTCCCCGAGGAACCGCGCTCGCTCACATCGATCGAATCATTGGTGTAGCCGCCGGCGAGGCCAAAGCGCCAATCGCCACCCATGAGGTTCGTGGCCGAGATATCGCCGCCGAGCACGAAGCCGCCCGTCGAGCGGGAAAGTGTCGCGGCATTGCCGTCGCTCTTCACGCGTCCCCAATCGCCGAAGCCCTGGCCCCAGAGATCGAACATTCGCGGCTGGTACATCTGCACCGCGACGGGCGCGAGCGCCGGCCCTTTGCGCGACGGCAGATCGGCCGCGTAAGCGCCTGTCGCCTCTATGGCGGCGCCGAGCGCGGGCGGCGAGGCGGGCTCGTTTAAGCGGTCCAGGATGGCGCTTTGCGGCAAGAGCGCATCCTCGTAAGCCGCCGTCACGGCGCTCGCGTGAACTTCGCCCGAAAGCGCGTCGAACGCTTGTTGCGCGCCGGCGACGGATTGTCCGATCACGGCGTTGAAGACCGGGCCTGAACCCAACGCCTGCACGGCGTTCGCAACCGCCGTTTGATTCGCCGTCGTCGCCACGGAAGCGAAGGCGACGGGCTTGGCCGCCGGCGTGGCCGGCGTGTTCGCCGGCGGAGGCGGAGGCGGCGACGACGTGACGCTGAGCACGACGCTCGTCGCATTCTGCGTAAGCTGCGGCGTGAGGAAGGCGAGGTTCGAGGTCACATTGGTGAAGCCGCTTCCCATCACGCTCTTCGCGGTGAGAATCGTGAAGGTCGATGTGCCGGTGATGCCGGTGCCGCCGAGCACCTGGACGGTGCCGCCATTGATCGTCGCCGTGCCGCCGACCGCGAGCTTGTCGTTCTGGCCGGCGCTGTTGATGTTGACGGCGAAGATGGAGCCGGCCGCGAAGCTCGCATTGCCCGAGACGTTGAGCGTCGAGAAGGGCGTGACCACGCCGGGCGCGACCGTACCGCCCGATTGCACCGTCAAGGACTTCGCCGTGCCCGAGCCGCCGAAGGCGCCGCCGGTGACCGTCACATCGGAATTGGCGATCGAGCCCGTGAGCGCGAGCGCTCCTGCCGTAACGGTGGTCGCGCCCGTGTAAGTGTTGGCGCCCGAGAGCACGAGCGTCCCGCCGCCGGAGACCGTAACGCCCCAGCTTCCGGCATTGGCTCCAGTGCCGCTGGACCCGGTCTGATCGGCGATGACGTCAGCGATCGTCTGCGTGTCGCCAGCGCCGGGCGAGAAGGTCAGCGTGCCGTTGCCTTGCAGGAATATTCCCGAGCCGAAGGCCGAGCCGGAAGCACCGTTTCCGCCTGCCGTAGAGGTGCCGCCGGCACCGCCGCTGACCGAATTGCCGTTGACGCTGAAAGCGCCGGCGATGGTGAGGCTTCCACCGTCTTGCACGAAGATGGCGCCGCCAGCGCCAAGCCCGCCACCGCCACCGCCATCGCTTCCACTGCGGATGACACCGCCGGTGCCGCCGGTGCCGCCGCCGAAGCCGCCGCTGCCGCCGCCGCTGGCTTGGCCTCCTCCTCCTCCGCCGCCGCCGAAGCCGCCACCGCCGCCCACCGTCGAACCGCCGGAGCCGCCAATGCCACCGCCGCCACCGCCGAAGCCACCGTGGCCGGCGGTGCTGCCCACGCTGCCGCTGCCGCCGCCACCGCCCCCGAAACCACCGCTGCCGCCACCAGCACCGCCGCTACTGCCGCCGCCAAGACCGCCACCGCCGCCGCCGCCGTGTCCACCGCCACCGCCGCCGCCACCGCCGCCGATGCTGCCGCCGGTGCCGCCGGCATTCGCAAGGTCGCTGCCGCCGCTGCCACCACCCTGAGCACCGCTGATGATGCCGGCATTACCGTTGCCGCCCCTGCCTATCCCGAGGGCGCCGGCGCCGCCAGTGGCGCCAAGACCGACACCGCCCCCGCCGCCGGCGGCGGTACCCGAGGTGACGCCAGCGCCGTTGCCGCCAAGGCCACCGCCGCCGCCGCCGGCCGGGCTGTTGACGACATCGCTGCCGCCAGTGCCGCCAGTGGCGGTGGCGGCGGTCAGTCCCACATTGCTCACCGTGACATGCGCGCCGCTCGCCACGAAAAGCGCGCCTCCCAAACCCGCCCCGCCGCCCCCGCCGCCGGGACCGCCGCTCCCGCCTTGCGCCAGGGTGTTTTGAATGGCGAAGTTGTTGATCGTGACACTGCCGGCAAAGACGAAGAGCCCGCGCTGCACCCCGCCGCCATTGAGCGTGGTGTTGCCGCCGTTGATCACGACCGTGCTCGCCGTGTTGATCGCGTTTAGGGTCGTGGCGGCCGTCAGGCTGACGTTGTTCTGGATGTTGACGGTGAAGGTCTGACCGGCGGCGCCGGCATCGATCGTGGCGATCGCGTTATTGAGGCTCGTCGCATCGGTGACGGTGCACACGGTGCCCACGCAGGCCTGCGCCACCGCTGGCCGGTCGAGCACGGCAAGGAGCGCAAGGCCCGAGCACGCAGCCAGCAGCGAACGGCCGCGCCGCGTCGAGATCAACGATGTCATGAAAGCCCCTTTTAGCCTTGCATTTCCCCGCGTCGCGACTCGAAATCCGCCATCAGGGCGTATAGCGCAAATCAGCGTTATTAGACAATGAAGCTAATTGACGCGAAATGGGTTGGCCCGAATCCATCTCCGCTCATTCCCGCGAAAACGGGAATCTGGACATGCAAAGGCGAGCGCGGGAAACTGGATGCCCGCGTTCGCGGGCATGAGCGTAAAATCCGGTTACGCCTTGATGATCGGCTCGACGCCGCCGGAGGCTGTGGCGGCGGCTTCGCTCTTTTGCGGCTCGGAAGGTTCCTTTTCTTCAGCAAGCGCGCCGCGGCGCAAGGTCGCCTGGAGCCTGGTCAGTTCGCGCTGAAGCTGCGCGCGATCCTTGCGGGCCGCCTCGAGCGAGCCTTCGACAACGGAATGCTCGAGCCGCTCGCGCTCGAGCGTTCCGCTCAGCTCCTCGATGCGCTTCTCGAAAGCCTGGCGGCTCGCTTGCAGATCCGCCTCGCTGTGCTCGACGCGGTCGGTGAGCAATTGGATGCGCTCCTCGGCACGCGTCAATTGCGCCTCGCGCTTCTTCACCGTGTTCAAGAGCGCGGTCGCCCGCTCGACGAGGGTCGCCCGCGATTGCTCGAGGCCGCGAACTTGCGCGTCCTGCGCCTCGCGCGAGGCTTCCATCTCGGTGAGCTTCTTCTCGGCCTTGTTGCGGCCGAAGGCGGACTCCATCGCGGCGCGGTCGGCGTTCCTCGCCTCCTCGGTGCGCGCCACGAGGTTTTGCCGGGTCTCGGCGAGAAGCTTCTCGGCGGTCGCGGCGCGCGCCTGCAAGGCACTCACCTGCATGTTGAGCGCGCTGTAGCCGCTGCGGTAGCGCTCATTTGCCTCATCGACGGCGGCCACGAGCTTGTTGCGCTCGGTCTCGATCTCCGCGACCGTGCCTTCCACTTGCACGATGCGCGTCTTGGCGATGGTCAGGGCGTTGTCGGTGTCGGTCAGGCGCTGGGTGACGCGGGTGAGTTCGCCATTGGTCTGGTCGAGCAGGATCTGCAGCGAGCGCTTGTCGTCCTCGAGCAGCACGACCTTGTCGCGCGCGGCCGCGAGATCGGCTTCCAAAAGCCCGATCCGCTTGTCTGCCATGGCGCTCTGGTCGCGCAGCGTCTGATTGTCCTCGCTGAAGGCGCGGACCTGGGCCGTCTCTCTTTCGAGATGACGCTCGAGCTCGACGATCTCGGCGCGCTTGCTCGTGAGCTCATTAGTCAGCTCGGTGCGCGTGCTCTCGAGATCGCGCACCGCTTGGCGCGAAAGGTCCAATTCGTGGCGCAGCCGCTCATTCTCGCCTTTGAGCGTCGAGGCCTTCTTCTCGATCTCGCGATATTCGACCTGGAGCGTCTCATAGGTGGCGCGCACCTGGCTGAAATTGCGCCGCAAGGAAATGTTCTGGGATTTCTCGACCTCGAGCGACCGCAAAGCCTTGTTCGCGGGCTCCATGATCTTGATGAACGCATCCTTGAATTCATCGAACTCGTTGATCTTGCGGCCGGCGTCGATGAGGAGGTTGCGCAAGGACTCGTTTTCCTCGCCAAGACGCACCCCCACATCGGCAAAACTGTCGGCCTCGAGGCCGTCGACGCCACTGTCCGAGATGGCGGCGAGCCCGGTCATGCCGGAAAGCGCTTCGCTTCCCGATTCGGGTTGTTTGCGTCCAAAAAGCTTGGAGAGCTTACTCATGACCATGACCCAATTAGCGCGGCGGACCCCCCTTTTACATGAAGCCTAACTCCTTTCCAACCGTTAGCGTTGCAGATTTAGCCTCGCTTTCCCGCATGGCGACAGGCGAGGGTCGCCGGGGAAGGGGTCGAAAAGCGACTTGCGCTCACGCGATGAAAATCGGGGGCGAGATTGCGGCTCACGCCGCGAAGGAGAAATGCGCCAGGATATTGGAGGGCTTCGACGGATCGGTGCGGGAGGCGGAAACGAAGGCTCTGCGCCATGCGCTTTTCACATCATCGCCGCCCTTGCCCTGTGCTTCACGCCTTCGCTCGCGGCGGCGGCTGATCTCTCTTTCATCGCCGATGAGCAGGCTTCTGTCGCCTCCACGGCCGAGCATGGCGGCGAGGGGGCCCTATCACATTGTCGTCATTACCAATCCCGACACGCAGCCGATCGAGATTCGCCTCGGCAGGGGCGATCGGCCGGGCGACTCTCCTTATGCGACGCTCGCGCCAGGGGCCTCGGCCTCCTTTGTCACGCCCGACAGCCTGTTCGTATTATCTGCCTGCCTTCCGAAGTGGGACCTCGGCCGGCGACCGCAAACGGACGAATGCGCCGGGAAATGCGTTTCGCCCTTCGGGCGCCGTCACGCCGAAGATAGAGCGCGCACGGGCGCGGCGGTTTCAGCGGCGGCAGGCTCATCGTTGCGCTCGCGCTCGAGCCATTCGGAGGCCGAAGCCCGCCCGGCATCGCGCAAACGGGCCAGGAAATCGCCATCGAGGTTGAAGGCGCTCATCTCGCGCAGATCGGGAACCTTGTCCTCTGCCGAGAGGCGATGCAGGTTGAGCTTTCGCAGCTTGCGCGACATCCGCCCTTCGCCACCTTGTTCCTTGGCCAATTCCATCATCGAGGAGAGGTTCTCGAGATCGTGGATGAGCGAGTTGTTGAAGGTCATCTGGTTCAAGCGCCGGATGATCTGCGGCGAGGTGCGCGGCAGCTCCTCGCCTTGCGTCGGGATGATCTGCACGACCAAGATATCGGAGGCGCGCGAGGCGGTGACGAGCGGCAGGATCGGCGGGTTCGCCGCATAGCCGCCATCCCAATATTCCTCCCCGTCGATGGTCACCGCGTGCTGCAGGAGCGGCAGGCAGGCGGAGGCGAGAACCACGTCCCTCGTGATCTGATGCTCGCGAAAGATCCGAAGCCGCCCGTCGCTCACACGCGTCGTGCCGATCAGAAGCCGAAGCGGCGGGTCCTTGCGCAGCGCGTCGAAATCGACCTCGCCCAAAAGCGCGCGCAGCGGGTTGAAATCGAGCGGGTTGAATTGATAGGGCGACATGAGGCGCGTCGAAAGATCGAGCGCGAGCCCTGAAGGGTGCCGCACGCCCGCATGGCTCGGCGCCGCGCGCGAAGCCTGTTCCCAGAATTGAGCGAGCGCCTCACGGGCGCCTTCCCTTCCGCCGCGCGCGAGGCCGGAGCTCAAGATGACGGCGTTGATCGCGCCCGCGCTCGCCCCGCTCACGGCGTCGAAGGCGACATCCTTCTCCTCCAGGAGCCGGTCGAGCACGCCCCAGGTGAAGGCGCCGAAAGAGCCGCCGCCTTGCAGGGCGAGCGACAGGCGAAGTCCCTTGCGCGCACGCTTGGCTGCGCCTGCCGTCGGGTTCTCGGCAGACACAGGCCGGGGTGACGCCGAAGGGGCTTCGCCGCCGGTGACCTGCCTCAGAACGGGAGAGATGAGCGCGCGAAGGGCGCTCTTGAGCTTTTGAGCATTGTGCATCGCAGCATCATATAGGGTGCTCTGCTGCATCGCAAAATGCCTCAAGTGGGATTTTGTGAAAATTCTGCGTAAATTGGCCTCTCCGCCTCAGTTCGCGGGAATTCATGCTCGGAATCAGGGCAAATTCAGCTCAAAATCGCGGCATGGGAAGGCAGTGCCAAAGAAGGAAGGGGCGCGAAGCGCTGTCCCTTTCCTCCTCTAAGCTTCGTTCTTGAGCTTCGGATCGACCGCGTCGCGAAGCCCATCACCCAGGAGATTCAGGGCGAAGATCACGATGAGGATCGCGACGCCGGGCGCGATGGCGAGCCAGGCGGAATCGAGGATGTTCTCGAAGCCTTCCCGGATCATGCCGCCCCAGGTCGGCGTCGGCGGCTTGAGGCCAAGCCCGATGAAGGCAAGCGAAGCTTCGGTGCGGATCGCATTGGCGAGCCAGAGCGAGCCCATCACCAGGATCTCGGGAAAGATGTTCGGCAGGATATGAACGCTGAGGATGCGCGTGTCCGAAAAGCCGAGCGAGCGGCAGGCTTCGACGAAATCGCGCCCCTTCACCGCGATGGTCGGGGCGCGTGCGATGCGCGCGAAGGGCGGCACGGAGGTGAGCGCGATCGCCGCGATGATGTTCTCGATCGAGGGGCCGAGCATGGCGACGATGATCAGTCCGAGGATCAGGGACGGGAAGGCGAGCAGCATGTCCATGATCTGCATGGTGATCGTGTCGAAGCGTCCGCCGCGCCAGCCGGCGAGCATGCCGATCAAGGTGCCGGCCGCCATGGCGATGAGGGTGGAGACGATGCCGATCACGAGCGAGACGCGCGCGCCATAGAGTAGGCGCGAGAAGGTGTCGCGGCCGTAGTAGTCGGTGCCGAGGAGATGCTCGGCGCTCGGTGGCTTCAGCCGGTCGAGAACGTCCTGATCGAGAGGGTCGTGCGGCGCAATGAGGGGCGCGAGGATCGCGGCGGCGACGACGATCAGGAAGATCGCGAGGCCGATCCACGACGCCTTGTTGGTGTTGAAGGCGCGCAGCGTCGCTCGCAGCGCGTTGGAGGCGGGCGCGGGCGGCGCCACGGGGGCGACGATGTCGCTCATCCGAGCTTCACCCTGGGGTCGACGAAGCCATAGGCGATGTCGACGAGAAGGTTCACGACCACCACGGCGAGGGTGTAGATCACCATCATGCCTTGCAGCATGGTGTAGTCGCGCTGGTTCAAGGCGCCGACGATGAGCTTGCCCAGGCCGGGCCGGCTGAAGACGATCTCGGTGAGCACCGAATTGCCGATCAGGATCGAGAGGTAAAGCCCGACGACGGTAATGATCGGGATGAGGGCGTTGCGCAAGGCGTGCCGCCAGACGACGGATCTCGCCGGCACGCCCTTGGCGCGCGCGGTGCGCACATAATCCTCGGACAGCACCTCGAGCATGGCGGAGCGCGTGACGCGGGTGATGTAGGCCGCGCTGATGAGCCCGAGATTGATCGCCGGCAAGGTGATCGACTGGGTCCACGCCGCGAGGCTTCCGGAGCGGGCCGAGATCACCGGGAACCAATGCACCTCGATGGCGAAGAGGAAGAGCAGGATGATCGCCGAGACGAAGGCCGGAAAGGAAAGGCCGAGAAGCGAGGCGATGCGCGCCGCGTAGTCGAAGAAGCGGTTGCGCCGCACCGCGGCCCAGACGCCTAGCGGCACGCCGAGGACCACGCCGATGATGAGCGACACGACGGTGAGCTCGATCGTCCAGGGCAGGACATTCAGCACCTCGGCCATCACCGGGCGCCCGCTCACCATGGAGACGCCCCAATCGCCCTTGACCGCATTGCCGAGGAATTCCGCGTATTGCGTCACGATCGGCTTGTTGAGGCCAAGCCGCTCATGCATGGCCTCGATCGCCTCGCGGCTTGCCTGATCGCCGAGGATCACCTGCGCCGGATCACCCGGCACGATGCGGACGATGACGAAGACGAGCGTCAGCACCGCGAACAAGGTCACGAAGGCAAAGCCGATGCGGCGAATGAGGAAGGCCGTCATGGACGCGGCTCCCTCGGCTCATGGATTTGCGCGGGACTGATCACGGCACGCGCCCCGCGCAAGCCCAGGCGGAGGCGATGAAGCTGCGCGGCCCGTCCGGCGCGCCACCCTCGAAGGCGGCGCGCACGCCTCGTTCGACCGTCGCCCTTTCCTTCGCTTCAAGTTTTTGAAAGAAGGCGCCGAGCGGGCCTTCGCCAGCCGTGATCGGCCCCCAATAATCGGCAAAGCCGGCATAATTCATGCGGATCGTGAGGGTCGTGTCGAGCACATCGGAAAATCCGCACTCGACGAAGGCGGCGCGCATCTCGCCCCTGCGCGCCAGAGGCCGTGAGCAGGCGCGCTTACGCCCTTCCTCTCCGCTCGGCACGAGG
>DASZIL010000193.1:0-2583 GCA_035949255.1 Beijerinckiaceae bacterium
CCGGCGCGGCCACCCAGGTTATACCGGGAGGAGAATCTCAGCCTTCATGAAGGTAGCGGCACGGCCGGTGAGAAGAACCCGGTCCCCTCTTAGCTCGCAGCCCAGATGTCCGCCCCTATGGGAGCACTGAAATGCCGAAAGACTCAGCTTTCCCAGTTTCTTTGCCCAATAGGGGACTAGAGTTGCGTGTGTCGAGCCGGTCACCGGATCTTCGGGAATCCCCGCGCCCGGCACGAAGTAGCGCGACACGAAATCATAATGGTCGCCCTTCCCTGTCACGGCCAGTCCGAGCGGGTGGAGGGTAGCGATCTTCGCGAGGTTTGGCACAAACTCGCGCACGGCTCGCTCGCCGGATAGCTCGACGAAAATATTTTCGAAGTTCCGAAATAGGGTCGCTCTCGCGTTTGGGAACATTGCGCTCAGGGCCGAAGGAAGATCGTCGACGGGCCTCGGCGGAAGGCTCGGCACGTCGAGCGTATAACCATCCTTCTTGTCGAGAAACCCGCAGCTCTCCTACACGCGTCGCGAACACGAGCTCCCCTTGAACCCGCCGTTCGGTCGCAAGGACGTGAGCCGTCGCGAGCGTTGCATGCCCGCAGAAATCAACCTCATGAAGCGGCGTGAACCACCGAAGGTCCCAGCCTGCCGCACTTGCGCGAACGAATGCCGTCTCGGCAAGATTATTTTCGGCTGCGATGTTCTGCATCATGGCATCCGTCAGCCATTCATCGAGAACCAGAACGGCCGCCGGATTGCCGCCAAAAACGTGGTCGGCAAAGGCGTCTACCTGGTACATGGCGAGTGATCGCATCCGGCCCATCAAATCCTTTTCATCGTTGGGAATGGCCTCAATGTCGCTGCCTCAACGCTGATGCATCGGCACATAGGCACGCGGTTGCGGCCCGTCGTAAAGCGTCAACGGCCGGATCAGGATGTTGCTCGCATGTTGCTCGAGGCATTGCGTGGTCCATCCCGGCACGCGCCCGATGGCAAAGATCGGCACGAACAGATCCTGCGGGATGCCGTGCAGATAATAGATGGCGCCGGAATAGAAATCGACGTTCACGTTCACGCCGTGGCGCGCGTAAGGCGCCATCGCCTCGACGACCGCCTGCAGGATGGCGAACCATTTCGGCTGGCCCATCTCCCGCGAAAGCCGCTCGACGCCGGCCCGCATGTGGCGCGCGCGTGGATCCTCGGTGCGATAGACGCGATGGCCGAAGCCCGTCACCGCCTCCTTCTTGCGGCGCTTTTCCGCCACATAGGCGGCTGCCTTTTCCGGTTCGCCGATCTCGATCGCCATCTTCATCACGTCCTCGGCGGCCCCGCCATGGGCCGGGCCTGAGAGCGCCGCGACCGCGGCCGTGACCGCGGCATGCAGATCGGCATCCGTGCCGATCACCACCCGGGCCGCGAAGGAAGAGGCGTTCGATCCGTGCTCAGCGTGCAAGACGAAATCCATGTCCATCAGCCGCGCGCTCTCGGGGCTCGGCCTTTCGCCCTTGAGCATCCACAGAAAATTCGCCGCATGGCCGAGGCTGGCGTCCTGAGGGATCGGCGCCTGGCCTTTGCGGATATGGTGATGGGCGCAGACGATCACCGGCGCCTGCGCGGTAATCCGAACGCCCTTGCGGAGGTTCGCCTCGCGCGATTTGTCGGCGCTCTCCGGGTCGAAGGCCGAAAGTGCCGAGACGCAAGTGCGTAAGACATCCATCGGATGGGCGCCCTTGATGCGCTCGATGATCTCGAGCACGGCTTGCGGCAGAGCGCGCGCCTTCTTCAATTCGGCGTCGAAGCGTTCGAGCGCCGCGCGGTCCGGCAACTCGCCATGCAGGAGCAGAAAGGCCGTCTCCTCGAAGCTCGAATGCACGGCAAGATCATGGATCGAATAGCCGCGGTAACGAAGCTCACCGGCCTTGCCGTCGATGGAGCTCGTTCCCGAGCGCTCGAAATACACATCCTTCAAGCCGCGATAAATCTTGATCGGCTGGTCCTGTTCGGTCATGGCGTCTGGCGCTTTCTCAGGATGGGCTTCAAGGGATAAGGACGAGCTCTCGGCGCTGGAAGCAGGTCCTTGCGGATCACGACGATCCGCCGGCCTTTTCCGGCGCCATCTTCGACAGGGCTTAATGGAAAAACATGGATAGGCTCGAGGAGTTCAAGGCCGCGGCGCGCAAGGCCGGGCATCGCATCGTGCTTCCCGAGGGTGAGGACGCTCGCATCATCGCGGCGGCGGAAATCGTCTTGCGCGACGGCATCGGATTTCCCGTGCTTCTCGGCGATCCCGCAACGATCGGCCGGCAAGCCGAGGCCGCTCGCGTGTCGCTTGCCGGAATCGAGATCGTCGATCCCACCGCGAGCGCGAAACTTTCCGCCTTCGCGGGGAGGCTCGCGCTGGGAAGGGAGAGGTTGAGCGAAGGCATGGCGCTTCGCCTCTTGCGCAAGCCGCTCTATTTCGGCGGCATGATGGTCGGTTGCGACGAGGCTGCCGCCATGGTGGCCGGCGTCGCAAACCCGACGCGCCGCGTCATCGAAGCCGGGCTGATGACCGTCGGCCTCGCCGAAGGGATCGGCACCCCGTCG
>DASZIL010000194.1:0-19096 GCA_035949255.1 Beijerinckiaceae bacterium
TTTCTCGATGCGTTCGGAAGAGATGTCGGCGCTCGCATAGGGGTCGTGAGCAATCGCCGAGGCCTGAAGATCGACCCCCGTGTCGAGATGCAGGGAGCAATGGGTGCGAAACGCCGTACCCTCCCGTTCGACGACCGCATAGCCGCCGAATCCACCATCGAAATAGCGTTTCACGGCCTGCTCCACCCGCATCGCAATCTGCCCCCTGAGCACCTCCCCGATATCCATGTTCTTACCCGACACCCGCAACGTCATGGATGCCACCTTTTCCGTTTCCGGCCGACGGGCGTGAGCCCACCCGCCTTCAGCCCAAGCGTTAAGGAGCCCGCACCCTCAAGTCAACGCGCGGGACGCAGAGCTCGACATGCAATTTATGTGCAATCCCAATTCGACCATTGACGGCTCGAAACCGCCGGGAGAAACACCCTCTAAACTATGTGGGCGACTTGCGCCGTCCTTCAAGATCGAGACCTCCGGTCCAGACGGACATGATCGAGGGCTCCAGCACTGATTGCGGGGTTTCGGCGCGCGGGTCAAGCTGCTAATGCTTTTGTGTCAAGGAGGAGCTCTCGAGAGCTGGGCCTGCAAGAGCTGGTCTCGGCGCGGCCATTCGCGGCAATTCTGGCGAAGGCGCGAGGGGCGGACGACCGGCCGAGCAGCGTAACGTGCCCGTTCACGCCAGAGGCGCCGCGAGAGGGCGCGAGGCGAGGGCGAATCGATTCATTTAAGGACAGAGGGAGAACGGCGATGTCGCGTCAGTCCAATCTTGCCAAAACCACGAGCAGCGCCCCGAACGACCTCGAGGCCTTCTGGATGCCGTTTACCCCCAATCGCGCCTTCAAGAAGCGCCCGCGAATGATCGCCCGCGCCAAGGACATGCATTACTACACGCCCGAGGGCCGTGCCATCCTGGACGCGACGGCGGGCATGTGGTGCACCAATGCGGGCCATAATCGCGACCCGATCGTCGCGGCCATCAAGGAACAGGCCGAGGAGCTCGATTACGCGCCCCCGTTCCAATTCGCCCACCCCAAATCCTTCCGCCTCGCATCGCGCATCGCAGAGCTCGCGCCGGGCGATCTCGACCACGTCTTCTTCACCAATTCGGGATCCGAGGCGGTCGACACGGCGCTGAAGATGGCGCTCGCTTATTGGAACGTCTCCGGCCAGGGCAGCCGCACGCGCCTCATCGGCCGGGAGCGCGGCTACCACGGCGTCGGCTTCGGCGGCATCTCGGTCGGCGGCATCGTCGGCAACCGCCGCATGTTCGGGACGCTGCTTGCCGGCGTCGACCATCTGCCGGCGACCTATAGCCGCGAGCATCAGGCCTTCACCAAGGGCGAGCCCGAGTGGGGCGCGCATCTCGCCGATGAGCTCGAGCGCATCGTCGCGCTGCACGATGCCTCGACCATCGCGGCCGTCATCGTCGAGCCGATGGCCGGCTCGACCGGCGTGCTGCCGCCGCCCAAGGGCTACCTCAAGCGGCTGCGCGCCATTTGCGACAAATACGGCATCCTCCTCATTTTCGACGAGGTGATCACCGGCTTCGGCCGTCTCGGCACGGCCTTCGCGGCCGAGCGTTATGGCGTCCTCCCGGACATGATCACCTTCGCCAAAGGCGTGACTTCGGGGACGGTGCCGATGGGCGGCGTGCTCACCCGCAAGCACATCCACGATGCCTTCATGAAAGGACCCGAGCACGTCGTCGAGCTCGCGCATGGATATACCTACTCGGCCCATCCGCTCGCGGTCGCCGCCGGCATCGCCACGCTCGACGTCTATCGCGAGGAAGGATTGTTCGAGCGGGCAAAGAAGCTCGAGCCCATCTGGGCCGATGCGATCCATGGGCTGAAAGGCGCGCCCAATGTGCTCGACATCCGCACGGTCGGCCTCGTGGGCGCGATCGACCTCGCCTCGAAGCCCGACGCCGTCGGCAAGCGTGCCTATGAAGCGATGGAGCATGCCTTCCACGAGCACGACATCCTCTTGCGCATCACCGGAGAGACGCTGGCGCTCACGCCGCCGCTCACCATTTCCGAGACGCAGATCGGCGAGGTGGCCGACAAGCTGAGGGCCGTGATCAAATCGGTGGCGTGAGGCGCGCGACGGCGCGAGGCGCCAAGCGGCCACGCTCGCGCGTCCGGCAGGGCACGATCAAGATGAAGCCCCGGCGCCTCGGCGCGGGGCTTTGTTGCTTTAGGGGTGCTGTCGCGCGAGCAGCTTCCTCATGTAGACGGTCGTTCCGCCCATGAACGGCTCTTCCTTGTGAATCTCGTAGCCGACGCTGGTGTAGAGCAGGACGTTGCCCGCGAAGGCCGCGTTCGTCAGCAGGCGCGCCTCGACGCATTCGTGCGCGACCGCGCGGCGCTCGACCTGCGTCAACAGCCGACGGCCGAGGCCTTGGCGTTGGCACTGAGGTTTGACGGCTAGATTTTCGATCCAGAGATGATCGGGGTGAAGCAATGTCTCGATGAGCCCTACCATCTCGCCGTCGATCGAAAGGATATCGAACTGATGCTCGCGGACGGCACGCGCGTAATCGGCTCGTATGGGGAGCGGCTCACGGCCGATGACGGGAACCCATTTCGCGTAAGCGGCGCGCACGAGCTCGCGGATGTTTTTCGCGTCTTGCGGATCGGCGGGGCGAAATTCGATCGAGGGCGTGTTGGTCATGATGCTTTCCTGGATTGCAGACGCAAAAAACCCCGCCGGCCGGGAGGCGGGCAGGGCTGTCGAGGATCGAGAATGATGGGAAGAGCTACTCTTCCGGTCGTCTTCGTTCTCTCAAAGCAAGCGCGCCGCTCCGCAGCGAAATGGAGCGTCGGCGTCGGATTTCCGGGGCGGGCGAACGGGTGATCATAGGTTCATCCAGACGAGATCGTAGCTTCTGTCAATCGCCTTGATGTTCGGGAACAGGTCCGCGTCCAAGTTGCTTCGTCGCGGCAGTCCAGCCGGCTGATCCGTTTCCAAGAATTGAAAAAAGCCGCAGGGGTAACCTCGACGCTGATTGCGTTCGTTATCACCTGATGATAACTATACGCGATGGTCGAAGCAAAGTTCGATCCAGGGCTGGATCATCTTCTTGCGCTCGATGGCGTGGTGCTCGTCGTAGACCCGGTTGGTAATCACTGGGTCAAATTCGTGGTTAAGCGCGTGGAGCCTTCGAGTGAGCGCCCCCACGGCCTCAGTTATTCGCTGACGTTGCACGCAGCGGATGGCGAACGCCTCGTCGGCTTTGATAATGCGCACGCCATCCACAGCGGCAGCGGACCGTCAAGGCGCGCAAGCGTCACTTACGATCATCGGAACCGCCGGCACCGCGACGCAAGACCGTACGAGTTCCAGGACGCAGCGGCTTTGCTGCGCGTTTTTTGGACGGAAGTGGATGCCTTACTTAAAAAGGAAGGAGTTCTCCGATGAAGATTTTGCGAATTGGCATTGCTCCTTATGAAGAGATGAAAGCACGCACCATGGCGATCGCGCGCGGGGAAATAAAGCCGGGTCCCCATGAACCCAAGCTGTGGTTCACGTCGATCGAAAGTCTCGCGCGAGTTCTCTCGGACAAGAACCGTGTGTTGCTGGATCTCATCATCGAGCAACAACCGAAATCGATGGCCGAGCTCGAGGCACTGTCCGGCCGCGCGAAATCGAATTTATCGCGCACACTCAAAAGCATGGCTCGCTTCGGCCTGGTGGAGCTGCTCAAAGGCGATCACGGTACGGTCCGGCCGCGTGTTCCCTATCGGGAAATCCAGCTCGATCTACCAATGGGGCAACATTTCCTCGGGCGATTGGCACGCCCGGCGCGGCACTAGAGCGACATCCAGCCGCTGGACAACCACGCCTACAGGTGAAGCGAGGCAAAACCATACTGATGACGAAGCGCAAGCCGGCTACGGTCGGCGAAATAATGCTCGAAGAGTTCATGCAGCCGCTGGGGTTGACTCAGGCCGCTCTTGCCAAGGCTATGGGCGTGCAGCGCAAGCATGTGAACGAGCTGTGCAACAACCGTCGGAACGTAACCGCGCCAACGGCCCTCATCCTCGCCCGTGTATTCGGCAATAGCCCGGACTTCTGGCTGAATGTGCAACGACGCGGCGATCTATGGGAGGCAATGCACAGCCCTAAGGAGCGGGCGCGGATCGAACGTGCCCGTCCGCTTAGGGCCGCGTAGTGCCTACAGCTTGCGACAGCCTCCAGGAGCCAAGCCGCCGCGCGCCTTTGTGATTATCCCACGCTACCCCGTTCGAACGATCAGGGTCGGCGCACCATCTAGGCCTATTATCGGCTCCCTTTCTTGATCATGCCTTGTCCGATCCTCTCCTGGCTTCCGGCAGAGCCGAAGCGCGAGGCCGCGATGGGAGCGGCCTTCTTATCGGCCTTCGGCTTCTTTTTCTCGCGCGTGCTTCTCTTTTGACCCTTCGCCATTTGGTCCTCCATTACGGCTTGCCTCGAGAGATTGTCCTACTTTTCGCGATCATACTATCCCGGTACGCGGTCAACCGCGACCGACTTCACCAGGCACCAGACTTCCGCGCCCGGCGCCAGGCGTAGATCGGCGATCGCATCATGGGTGAGCACGGCCATGACGCCGCCTCCGGATGCCGAGAGCGCGACGAGCGCTTGGGAGGGATCGAGGCGCTCAATGCGCGTGATCGTGGCGCGGAAGCGGTTGCGGATGGAAAGGCCCATAAGCTCCGCCGTGGCGAGCGCGACGTCACGCGCCTCGACGACGAGGCGCAATCTTTTGCCGATGAGGGTGTCCGTCATCGGGATCCGAAACGTGCCGACCGCGGTCGAGACGCACGTGAGCCCGATTGCGCGATCATGCTCGAGAACGCTCCCATCGAAAACGGTGATGCGGCGTTCTCCGGCGATCGGATGGTCCGAGAGCACCGCCGCGGCCGCGCCCGCCGCCTCGCAGCGCCCGCCCGCGATGAGCACGACCTGATCGGCGAGGCGAAGCACTTCGTCGAGCGCGTGGCTGACGTAAAGGATCGGCAAATTCGCTTCGTCGCGCAGCCTTTCGAGATAGGGCAGGATTTCACCCTTGCGATCCTGATCCACGGCCGAGATCGGCTCGTCGAGAAGCAGGAGACGCGGTTGGGAAAGAAGCGCCCGGCCGATGGCGACGCGCTGGCGCTCGCCGCCCGAGAGTGTAGCCGGGCGACGCCTGGCGAGATGGCCGATGCCGAGCATCTCGACCACATGGGACGTTTCCTGCGTGATCGGCCGTCCCCGCCGGCGCGCAAGGCCATAGCTTAGATTTTGCTCGACGCTCAAATGCGGGAAAAGCCGGGCGTCCTGGAACACGAAACCGCAACCGCGCGCCTCGATCGGCAAGTCGAGCTTTCGGGCTGAATCGAAGAAGGCCTCCTCGCCGATGGCGATGACGCCTTCGCGTGGTTTCAGGATGCCGGCGATCGCGCTCATCAGCGTGGTCTTGCCGGAACCCGAGGGGCCGAGGACCGCGATCACGCCGGCGGCGGGCAGCTCGAAGCGCGTGTCGAGGTTGAAGTCACCGCGCCTGACGCGGATGTCGATGCGAAGCCTCGACACCGTCAGCTCCGGGCCGCGACGAGCTTGCCGCGTCGCAACGGCGAGCTCACGCGAGGCCGAGCCTTACGCGCAAACGCGCGTTGAGCCATTCGCTGAGCGCAAGGCCGAGAAGCGCGAGCACGATCGAGATCGAGGCGATGCGCGCCGCCGCGCTCTCTCCGCCGGGCACTTGCAGCGCCGTGTAGACGGCGAGCGGCAAGGTGCGCGTTGCGCCTTCGATGTTGGCCGCGAAGACGATCACGGCGCCGAACTCGCCGAGCGCGGCCGTGAAGCCGATCGCCGCGGCGGCGAGCACGCCGGGCGCCATGAGCGGCAAGGTGACGCTGGCGAAGACATCGGCCCGCGACGCGCCGAGCGTGCGTGCGGCAGCTTCGAGGCCACGGTCGATCGCGTCGAGCGCGAGCCGCGTCGAGCGCGCCATGACGGGCAGGATCATCACGGCAGTCGCGATCACCACCGCCTTGGTGGTGAAGGCGATGCGCAGGCCGAACAGGGTGAAGAGGAGATGCCCGATGGGGCCTCGCACGCCAAGGAGAACGAGAAGGAGGTAGCCGATCACGATCGGCGGCAACACAAGGGGAAGGTGGATGAGCGCATTCACCACGCCGCGGCCCGGCGTGCGTGAGCGCGACACGATCCAGGCGCTTGCAACCGCAAAAGGCAGCGCGATCACGACGGCGAGCGCCGCGACGAGAAGGCTCAAGCGCAACGCTTCCCATTCGGGCGCGTCGGGCAAGGCAGGGAAAGCCATGCGTCTTCCCATGATTGTCGATGAGAGCTTGCGCCGCGATCCGCCGATGGCGCGCATGCCTTCGCCGCTTCCGGGAAAGGCTCGCGGCAGCTTGGCCGATCGGCGTGTCTGCCGCAAGGGTGCGATGGAGGCGAGGGTGGCGTTCCTTCAGGCTCGCTCCGCGAGCAAAGCCGCGATGGCGGCACGAAGCTCCGGCAGCCCCGCGCCGGTTCGCGAGGAGGTGAGGATCACATCCGGGTAAGCAGCCGGGCGGCGCGCCAAGCTCGCTTTGACGCCGGCGATGCGGGCCGGCACGTCCTTTTCCTTCACCTCGTCCCCCTTGGTGAGCACGAGTTGATAGGAAACCGCCGCCTGGTCGAGGAGGTCGAGCATGGCAAGATCGACGGCCTTCAGCCCATGGCGCGCATCAACGAGAACATAGACGCGGTAAAGATTGCGCCGTCCGCGCAGGTAATCCTTCGCGAATTCGGACCAGGTCTTCACGGTCTCGACAGGCGCCGCCGCGTAGCCGTAGCCCGGCATGTCGACGAGCATGAGCTTGCCGGCGAGCTCGAAGAAGATCAGCTCCTGGGTGCGTCCCGGCGTGCGCGAGGTGCGGGCGAGCGCGTGGCGGCCCGTGAGCCCATTGATCAGGCTCGATTTTCCGGCGTTGGAACGCCCGGCGAAAGCGAGCTCCGGCAGATCGGACGGGGGCAGGCGTTCGAGCGTGCCGGCCGCGTAACGGAACGCGCATTCGCGCGCGAAGAGGAGCCTTCCGGCCTCGAGCGCAGCGGCCTCGATCCGATCGTCCTTTGCCGCCTTGCCCGAAGCCTCGGCCACGCGATCACGCGGTCGAGGGCGAGCTCTTGCCCAGGATAAGTTTGCGCAGATTGTCCCAGAGCTCGATCTTCACGCCGTGCTTCTTCATGATGAAGCCTTGCTGCAGCACCGATAGGGTGTTGTTCCAGCTCCAATAGATCACGAGCCCGGCTGGGAACGAAGAAAGCATGAAGGTGAAGATCAGCGGCATCCAGGTGAACATCATCTTCTGGGCCGGGTCCGGCGGTTCGGGGTTCATCTTCATCTGCACGAACATGGTCACCCCCATGATCAGCGGCCAGGCGCCGAGCATCAAAAGATGCGGCGGCGTGAACGGGATCAGCCCGAACAGGTTGAACACGGAGGTCGGGTCGGGCGCCGAAAGGTCGTGAATCCAGCCGTAGAACGGCGCCTGGCGCATCTCGATCGTGGTGAAGATCACCTTGTAGAGGGCGAAGAACACCGGGATCTGGATCAGCATGGGCCAACATCCCGCGACCGGGTTGATCCGCTCGCGCTTGTAGAGCGCCATCATCTCCTGCTGCAGCTTTGCCTTGTCGTCCTTGTAGCGCTCTTGCAGCTCCTTGAGCTGCGGCTGCACGCCCTTCATCTTCGCCATCGAGGCGTAGGATTTATTGGCGAGCGGAAAGAACAGCCCCTTGAGCAGCACGGTGACGAGCAGGATGGCGAGGCCGAAATTGCCGAGCAGCCTGTAGAAATAATCGATCACTTTGAACAAGGGCTTGGTAATGAAATAGAACCAACCCCAATCGATGATCAGGTCGAAGCTCTTGATGCCGAGCTCGCGCTCGTAATTATCGACGAGCTGCACCACCTTCGCGCCGGCAAAGAGCTTCCGCGACGTCGATACGCTCGCTCCGGGAGCTACGCCGAGCTCGCCTTCGCGCAAATCCGCCTGATAAGCCTTGGCGCCCGTCGTGGTCGCGATGAAGCGCGCATCATAAGCTTTCGTCTGATCGGGAATGACGGCGGCGGCCCAATATTTGTCGGTGGTGATGCCGACGAAGCCGCCCGTGCCGGAATAGCTTTTCACCCCCTCCTTATCGAGCTTGGCATAGGTCCATTCCTGGAGGCCCGTATCGCCGATATAGCCGAGCAAGCCCTCGAAGAGCACGTAATAACCGGCGACATGCGGCATGCCTTGCTGCACCACGGCCGCGTAAGGATAGACAGACAAGGATTGCGCCGCGTGGTTCGTGATCGTGTCCGTGACCGAGAACATGTAATCGTCATCGACCGCGATCTCGCGCTTGAACTCGACGCCTTGCGGGTTTGTCCAGGTGAGTGTGATCGGCGTCTTCGGTGTGAGCTCATTGCCACTCGCCTGCCAGAGCGTATCGGCGTTCGGCGTCTCTCCCGCCGAAGAGGCGCCCGGAAGAAGGCCGAAATCCGCGTAGAAGGCGCCCGTCGTGCGCGAGGGCGAGAAAAGCACGATGTTCGGGCTGTTGGGATTGGTGGTCTCGCGATAGCTCGTCAACGTCAGATCGTCGAAACGTGCGCCCTTGAGCGCGATCGAGCCCGAAAGATGATCATTGTGAACGGCGACGCGCGGGGATGATTTGAGCGCGTCTTCGCGCGAAATCTCCTGGGTGACGCTCGTCGGCGTCGCGGCCGTGGTGCCGGGCGGCGGCGCTTGCGGCGCGGCTTGAGGCGTGGAGGCTTGAGAGGTGGGGGCTTGAGGCGTCGAAGCGGGATTGCCTTCCTGCTGCGTCTCGATCTGGGCGGGTTTCGGCGCCACGAAGCGCGGCGTCACGAAGTATTGCCAGCCGACGAGAACGAGCAGCGACAGGCCGATCGCCGTGAAGAGATTGCGTTTATCTTCCATTCGAAACTCTCGAAACCAATCGATCGGTCATCGGTCCCGGCCCTATATGGGGGGCCGATCGAGCTTGCGCATCAGCAGCTTGACGCCGGCCTCGAGCTCTTTCGCCAGCGCGTCGAAATCCATCGTGAGCACCGCCCGCGAGGCAAAAATGCCGATGTCGGCGCCCATCGATCGATCCGCCACGCCGTGCTTTCGGAGCTCGAAGCCCCCTGAAAGCCGTGCTCGCCGCACGCCCTCGCGAAGCCGCCGCTTGATCCGGTTGCGCTGCGGCGCGTTGCCGAGCTTCCCCGGAACGATGAGCCCGATGCGCAGCGCCAAGGGAGAAGTCGCGCCGGGCGGCCTCGCGACGGCGCGCATCCGGCCGAATTTCCCCTCGAATTTTTGCCCCCGCCGCAGCCCCTGGAAATCGGCCGAACGGGTCAATCGCCCGAGCAACTCCTCGCCTTGTGGCTTCGCTGCCCTTGCCATGCTGGACGCAATTTCGCTCTCGCCTGTCAGGCGGAGAGCTTCTTGCGGCCGCGCGCGCGCCGCGTCGCGATGACCCTGCGGCCGCCCACCGTGCCCATGCGAGCCCGAAAACCATGCCGGCGCTTGCGGACGAGCTTGCTCGGCTGATAGGTGCGTTTCACGGAACGAACTCCAAGCTGACGGCCGCGAATTTGAAAATCGGGGTCTCAGGGACCGGCTCAGCCGTTCGGGCGGCCTGTCCGAGAGAAAAATCGCTGCGCTGACGGAACGGCGGGCTTATGCAAGAGGCCTAAGGGAAAGTCAACGCTTCGACCGTGTTTCGGTTTTCAGCGCAGAGGCCTCGACGTGCGCTGGACTTGCCCCCGTCAATGTTGATCGGCATGAAGGAGGCGCAATTCGAGAAGCGCCGGCGCTCCATTCCCATCGTCCGCTTCAGCCATTATCTATTTCCCGTTTGCAATTCGAGGCAGAGCCAGACCCTCCATGTCCGACAAAATCCCCGTCACCGTGCTCACCGGCTATCTCGGCGCCGGCAAGACCACCTTGCTCAACCGCATCCTCACGGAGGAGCACGGGCGAAAATTCGCGGTCATCGTCAATGAGTTCGGCGAGATCGGCATCGACAATGAGCTCGTGGTCGGCGCCGATGAGGAAATCTTCGAGATGAACAACGGCTGCATCTGCTGCACCGTGCGCGGCGATCTCATCCGCATCGTCGAAGGCTTGATGAAGCGCAAGGGCAAGTTCGACGCCATCATCGTCGAGACGACCGGGCTTGCCGATCCGGCGCCCGTCGCCCAGACCTTCTTCGTCGATGCCGATGTCGGCGCTGCCGCGAAGCTCGACGCGGTGGTGACGGTCGCGGATGCCCGCTGGCTCCTCGATCGCCTGAAGGACGCGCCTGAGGCCAAGAACCAGATCGCCTTCGCAGATGTCATCTTGCTCAACAAGACCGACCTCGTGACGAAGGAAGAGCTCGATGAGGTCGAGGCGCGCATCCGGGGCCTCAACCCCTATGCCAAGCTGCACCGCACGCAAAAATGCGCGGTCCCGCTCGATGCCGTCCTCGGCCGCGAGGCCTTCGACCTCGAACGGATTCTCGAGATCGAGCCGGCCTTCCTCGATGATGGAGAGGGCCACCACCATGACCATGATCACGAGCATGGCCATGATCATCACGGCCATCACCATGAGCATGAGCACAAGGGAGATGAAGGCTCGACCGGCGCCAAAGCGCATGCGCACGGCGGGTTGAAGCATTATCACGACGAGGAGATGCAGTCGGTCTCGGCGCGCCTCGAGGGCGAGGTGGACCCTGAGAAATTCATGCCTTGGATCAATGAGCTGACGCAGACGCGCGGCGTCGATATCCTGCGCTCGAAAGGCATATTGGCCTTCAAGGGCGAGCCGAAGCGCTTCGTCTTCCAAGGGGTGCATATGATCCTCGATGGGGATTTGCAGCGCCCTTGGCGGGAAGGCGAGAAGCGCGAGAGCAAGATCGTCTTCATCGGCCGCCATCTCGACGAGGCAGCGATCCGCGCGGGCTTCCTCGCCTGCGCGGCGTGAGGGCGATTTGCCGTGAGCGCCGAAGCGACGATCCCGGAGACGATCTCGCTCACCGAGCATGTCACGAGCTTCTCGCTCGACGCGCATGTGAGCGGCGCCTGTTTTCTCGGCGAGACCGTGGGGTTCGCGCTCGGCGACGGGCGCGTCGTGCTGCGCCTTGGCGAAGAGGCGCGCGAGATCGCCGCGCATGCGGGTGCGGTCCAGGTTTTCGCCCATGATGCGGACGCGCTCTACACGGGCGGCGACGATGGCCGTTTGTTGCGCATCGAGGCTTCGGGGACCGTCGAGACGATCGCGGACGAGAAGGGCAAATGGATCGACGCTTTGGCCCTCTCGCCCGCCGGCGCGCTCGCCTGGTCGGCCGGACGCAGCGTGAAGGCGCGAGACAAGACCGGGGCCGTGAAAGAAATCACCGCGCCTTCGAGCGTTCGCGGGCTTGCCTTCGCGCCAAAGGGCTATCGGCTTGCTTATGCGCATAATGGCGGGGCGAGCCTCTGGTTTCCGAACGCCGCGAGCCCGCCCGAGCTCTTCGACTGGAAAGGTTCCCATCTCGACGTCACCTTCTCGCCGGACGGGCGCTTTCTGGTGACCTCGATGCAGGAGAATGCGCTGCACGGCTGGAAATTGGCCGACCGGAAGCACATGCGGATGACGGGTTATCCGGCGAAGAGCCGCTCGCTGTCCTGGACGCATGACGGCAAATGGCTGGCGACGAGCGGGGCGGAGGCCTGCATCCTCTGGCCCTTCGCCGACAAGGACGGGCCGATGGGCAAGGCGCCCCGCGAATGCGGGGTGCGTCGCGCGCGTGTCACCGCCGTCGCTTCTCATCCGAAAGCACCGGTCACCGCGATCGGCTATGACGATGGTTGCGTGCTGATGTGCCGGCTTTCCGACGGTGCCGAGCTCCTGGTGCGCCGTGCTTCCGCCTTCACCGGCGCGATCTCGGCTCTCGCCTGGAACGATGCCGGAGCGCGGCTCGCCTTCGGAACCGGGCAAGGCGCCGCGGGATGGCTCGATCTGCCGCCTATGCACTGAGGCTTCGCGGAATCAGGAGTGACGAGCGCTCGGGACCCCCTCCCCCACGAGTGACGATCATCGCTTCAGCTTTTTGTCCTTGCGACGATCTCATTGACCGCGGCCAGAATCGCATCGGGCCTCGCATGATGGGGCATGTGCCCGACGCCTTCGAGCACGACGAGGTTTGCGCCTTCGATGTCGCGCGCGAGGCCTCGCGAATGAATGCCCGGCGAAACCGTGTTGTCGGCGTCTCCCGTGACGATTACGCAAGGCACCTTGATCTCTCTGTAGCGTGGTGAGAGCGCCGTGAGATGGTGCTTGAGTTTCGCGACATCCTGCCCATTCGCGCGAAGGCGCCCGGGCGTGATGGCAAGCGCGGCGCCGGCCCGGCTCGCGTAATTCTCGGGCGGGGTTTGCGGCCGAAACACCCCTTTGATGCCAGGGCGCAGCAGAAAGGGGCCGAGGATCGATGCGAAAATCGCAGCGAAGATCGGGCCGAATACCGGGAGAGCCGGGAGCCAATAATGCCAGGCGATGCCTCCTGGCCAGGGATGTGTCGCGGGGGCGACGAAGACGAGGCCTCGAACGAAGCTCTTATGCTCGATCGCCAGTGCCGCCGCCACGGCGCCCCCGAAGGAATGGCCGATCACGATGGCGTGCTCCACACCTTGCGCCCTGAGCGCCTCATGGATGAGCCCCGCTTGGCGCATCGGCGAGGCATCGCGCGCGCCGTCCGGCCGATTGCTCCACCCTTGGCCCGGACGGTCGACCGCGATGACACGGTAGCGCGCGCAAAGCCCATCCGCGAGCGCGAGGAGCTGATCGCTCGATGAGGCGAAAGCCCCGTGGATCAAGACGACATCCGCCACCGCCGGCGTCACGCGCGCACCGCGCTCCGAGATGTGAATTTGGGAAACGCGGCGTGTCTTCGTCGTGGGGAGCGCGCGCAAGCGCCCTTCAGGCGGGAAGCGGCGATTGATGCTGAGGCTCATGGCGAAGGAAAATGCCGCAAGCCCGAGAGGAATGATCAGCGCGAGAGAAAGCGCGATCGGGAAATGCATCGGCGCTCACGCTTCGCGGCCTGTCCGACGCGACCGCCCACGGCCTGTCAGATCGGCACTTCCTTGAAATGCGTTTTCAGGCGTTCGACCGCCTTTTGCGCGGAGGGCAGAAGCGGATAAACCTCGAGCACCCGCTCGTAGGCTTCCAAGGCCCTATGCTCGTCTCCGATTCGCTCGAGGATGCCGCCGAGGCCCATGAGCGCGCCGAAATGGCGTGGCTCCCGCGCCAAGACCTCCTGGATGTCGGCCGCCGAGCGGGAGAGGTCATCCTCGAGGAAAAAGACGGTCGCGCGTCGATTCCAGGCCTCGGCCCAATCGGGGTCGAGCGCGATGAGGCGGTCGAGAATCTCGATGGCGAGCGGCCCGTCGCCGCCGGCGAGCGCCACATCCGCCCGCTGCATGAGAATATCGGCGGTGTCGCTGCCCGAATGAGCCCAGCGCTGCTGGATGGCGCGGCTGGTGACCGCCGCCGATTCCGCATCGGGCGCCTGTTTGAGTTTGGCGAAAAGGCCATCGAGATCGAGCGGCGCCCTCGGAACCGCGACCATCGAATCGGCTTCTCCGGCATGCGCCGCCATTTCCGGCAAGGCAACGAAGGCGAAGAATCCGGCGAAAATGCCCGTAATAAGCACAAGCCCGCGCCGGACGCCGCGCGAATTGGCATCAACGCTTCGAGGATCGGTGCCCGCTACCGGCGCCGGCACAGCTCCCTTCCCCCGCGCCGCCGAAACGATGCGCAAAGGGAGCATGGCTCGTCAGCCCTGGCGCGCCTTGAAGCGGCGCTGGGTCTTGTTGATGACGTAGACGCGCCCGCGGCGGCGCACCAGCCGGTTGTCGCGGTGGCGGCCACGCAAGGACTTCAAGGAATTGCGAATTTTCATCGGGGCACCTGTCTCGAAAATTGCGATCAGCGGCGAAACGCAATGCCGCCGCTCATCGGCGTAGGGGCACAATTTCGCGAGGAAGGCGCCCGCAACGTCAAATCCTGTTCGTTCGATATAGCAAGTCGGGGCTCTTGATCAAGCTCGACCGATGCCAGCTCGCCAAATGCGAGCCCGATGCCGACCAAGCCTCGGTTTACGTTTCGCCCTCAAGAGGGATCGGCTTTTTGCTCGACCCAGCCGAGCGCTTGCGCGCCCGTGAACTCATCGCTGTTCGCCCAGACGTTTTCGGGAGGATTGTGGGCGGTCGCGCGCTTGAGCCGCATCAGATAGGCGGGGCGGGAAAGCTCGATGGCGCCGAAGGTCGCGAGATGGGGCGTCACGAATTGCGTATCGAGGAGAAGATAGCCGCCGCGCCTCAAGCGCGCCACGAGATGCACCAGGGCGACCTTGGAGGCGTCGCGCGCGAGCGAGAACATGCTCTCCCCGAAAAAGGCGGCGCCGAGCGACACGCCATAGAGCCCGCCGACCAGGGTCTCGTCTCGATAAGCCTCGACCGTATGGCAATGCCCGTCGTCGAAAAGCTCGCGATAAAGCGCCCGGATGCGCGCGTTGATCCAGGTACGCTGCCGCCGCGCGCCCGAAGCACTGGCGCAGCCTTCGATGACGGCGTCGAAGTCCCGGTCGACCTCGATGCGGAAATGCTGCGAGCGCACCGTTCGGGCAAGGCGCGCCGGCACGTGGAAGGCTTCGAGCGGGATGACGCCGCGCCGCTCGGGCTCGATCCAATAGATCGACGGATCGTCGGCATCCTCCGCCATCGGAAAGAGCCCGATCTCATAGGCCCTCAGCAGAAGTTCGGGCGTGATGACGGGAAGCGGAGCCGGCACCTTGGGAGCGACGGAGTCAGAAGAGCTTGAGCCCAGGCGGCAGAGGGAGGCCGCCCGTCGCGTCCTTCATCTTCTCGGCGAGCACGGCTTCGGCTTTCTTGCGTGCTTCGGCATGGGCGGCGACGAGCAAATCCTCGAGGATCTCGCCTTCTTCGGGCTTCAAGAGGCTCGGATCGATCGATACGCCCTTCATCGCGCCCTTGGCGTTGAGGCGAATCTTGACGAGGCCGCCGCCCGCCTCGCCTTCGACCTCGACCGTCTCCATTTCGGCCTGCATCTCCTGAAGCTTCGCCTGGGCGGATTGCACCTGCTTCATGAGGCCCATGATGTCGCGCATGCTTGCCTCTCCTCCTTCAGGACGGGCGAAAATCACTCATCGGATACCGTGTCGAGAAACTCGAACGGATCGTCATCCTCGACACTCTCGGAATTGACGTCGGAGTCGGCGCTCTCGGGATAGGCCTCGGCGTCCTCCAGCTCCGCCTCGGCGGCCGCGAGGCTGTCGCGCACGGTGACGATCTCGGCCCCCGGGAAGCGATCGAGGATGGCGCGCACCAGAGGCTCGGCTTTCGCCGCCTCGACCGCGCTCTTTCTTTCGAGGTCGCGCCTCTCGCCGATGCTGCGCGCGCCGGGAGAGGGCGAAACCGCGACGAGCCAGCGTTCTCCGGTCCATTCGAGGAGACGTCGCGCCAAGACCTTCGCGAGATCATCCTTCGCGCCCGCTGCGGGCTCGAATTCGATGCGGGCGCGCTCGAAGGCAACGAGGCGGACATCGCGTTCGAGCGCGTAAGCAAGCGTGAGGTCGCGCTGCTCATGGGCGAGCGCGATCACATCCTCGAAGCGATTGAGGAGCGGCCCGGCGTGAGCTTCGGGCGCACGCTCTTCACGGCGAAGCGCATTCGGGCCCGAGGGGCCCGAGGACGCAACGCGAAGGTTCGTGGCCGGCCGCGCGGCCGGGGCGCTCGGGTTTTTTGCGGCCGAAGGCGGGCTCGCCGAAACGGGGCCGGGAACGGCGGAAGCGCTCGAGGTCGCCTGGTCGCCGACAGCCGCCGCCGCAGCAAATGCGGCGGCCGATGGAGCCGTCGGTGAGGGCGCCATGGATGATGCGGCCGTGGACGACGGCGCCGCGGCGGTGGGAGAGAGCGCCTTCAGCGCTTCGTCGGGCGTCGGCAAATTGGCCGCGTAGGCGAGGCGGATGAGCAGCATCTCGGCCGCGGCGATCGGTTTTGCGGCAGCCTGCACCTCGAGAAGGCCGCGCGACAGGATCTGCCAGGCGCGCGACAGCACCGCCATCGACAGGCGTTCGGCGAGGGAGAGCCCGCGCAGGCGCTCGGCTTCCGAGAGGGCGGCGTCCTTGGCGGCCTCGGGGAGGATTTTCAGCCGCGTCGCGAGGTGCGCGACGTCGGCGAGATCGGCGATCACGAGCGCGGGATCGGAGCCGATGTCGTAGAGCGCGCGCAACCCCGTGAGCGCCTCGCTCGCCTTGCCTGCCATCAGCGCCTCGAACAGGTCGAGGAGGCGGGCGCGGTCCGCAAGGCCGAGCATGGTGCGCACGTCCTCGGCGATGACGTTTCCCGCCCCATGCGCGATCGCCTGATCGAGAAGCGACATGGCATCGCGCACCGAGCCTTCCGCGGCACGCGCGATCAGCGAGAGCGCCTCATCCTCGATCGGAACCTTTTCGAGCGCGCAGATGCGCGCAAGATGCGTCACGAGCGTCGATGCCTCGACCCGCCTGAGATCGAAGCGCTGGCAGCGCGACAGCACGGTCACCGGCACCTTGCGGATCTCAGTGGTCGCGAAAATGAACTTCACATGCGGGGGCGGTTCCTCGAGCGTCTTGAGGAAGGCGTTGAAGGCGCCCGCCGAGAGCATATGCACTTCGTCGATGATGTAGACCTTGTAGCGCGCCGAGGTCGGCGAGTAGCGCACGCTGTCGGTGATCTGGCGCACATTCTCGACGCCGTTGTTCGAGGCGGCGTCGATCTCCATCACATCGATATGATTGCCTTCGATGATCGCCGCGCAATGCAGGCCGAAGCGGTCGAGATCGACGGTCGGGGCGCCGCTGCCGTCCGGCAATTGGTAATTCAGCCCGCGCGCCAGGATGCGCGCCGTCGTCGTTTTGCCGACACCGCGCACGCCCGTGAGCATCCAGGCTTGCGGGATGCGGTTGTTGGCGAAGGCATTGCGCAAGGTGCGCACCATCGCATCTTGCCCGATCAGATCGGTGAAGCTCGACGGGCGGTATTTGCGCGCCAGCACGCGATAGCCGGAGGGGCGCGCGGACGCGGGTGGCGGCGCAAAGCCCGGCAGCGACGGCTCCTCGACCCCCTGCGCTTCCGCCGGGAGCGCTTCGCTCGCCGGGGCGGAAGGAGGTGTTTCCTGCATCGCTCGTGTCCCGATGAGAATTGGGAGGCTGGACGAAGACCCGCTCGGTCCCGTTAGGGCTGCTTCCTTCCGGACCTGACCCGGTTGGCGAGTGAAACGTCCCTCGCCAACCTCCCGCAATCTATATCGCGCAGCCCAAGGCCAGGTGCAAGGGGAGGTGGGTCAACGCCTGGGTCGTTCGGGGCAAACCGATCCGCATTTCGCTATGGCGAGGCGTAGATGCGCGCCTCCCCTCTCCCCGCGAGCGAAGCGAGCGCGGGAGAGGGTGCCGAGACGAAGTCGAGGCGGGAGAGGGGTCGCCGGGCAAAGAGGGTGGTACGTTTTGAAGTGAGTGTATGCCACTGCGCGAACCGGCGGAACAGACGGCGCGCGCGTTGCGCGAAGGGACCCCTCTTCCGACCTCCCCCCGGATCAAGTCCGGGGTCGGCCACCTGGTCCCGCAAGGGGAGAAGGAAGGCGGCTAATGATCAGCCCCGCGGCCGTAAGAAGGCGTGGATGCGCGGCCAAGCTTGCGGCACGGTTGCGCGGGCGGAGCTATGATCTGCGCGCAAGCGCGAGGCCGGCGCCCGCGCCGATCAAGAGGCCTCCCGTCAGCCGGTTGCGCAATTTGCCGTTTACGGCGAGCACGGCGCGAAAGCGCCCGGCGAGCAGCGCCCAGGTGCCGTCGAGCACGACGGCGATGACGAAGAAGGTCACCGCGAGCACGACAAGCTGCGTCGAAAGATCGGCCCCGACGCTGACGAATTGCGGAAAGAAGGCTCCATAAAAGAGGAGCGTCTTGGGATTGCTGAGCGACACGAGGAAGCCGCGCAGATAGATCGCGCGCGCCGAGCGCGGCTCCGGCTTCGCCTTCGTCAAATCGACGGGCGGCGCGCGCCAGGCGCGTATCCCGAGATAGATGAGATAGGCGACGCCGATCCAGCGCAGCCATTCGAACCAATTCGCCATCACCGAAAGAAAGGTCGTCATGCCGGCGATGGTGAGGAGGAGCTGAATGACGACCGCCGAGCTCGTGCCGGCGACGGTGAGGAGCCCGTAACGCGAGCCATGGGCGACGCTGTTTGCGACGATGAGGGCGACATTCGGACCCGGGATGAGGATCAGGATGACGGTCGCGGCGACGAAAGCCAGGTAAAGCTCGAGCGACATGGAGATCATTCCCGCTAACGCGTTACCGATGTAGTCATCAGGCGGCAACTTTTTGCACGACTTCGGCCCCGAGAGGAGACGTGAGGCGCGTCGTGATATTTCGCCCAACAGTGTAACAATATAGAGCGCTCGGAGTAATCTTAAACGGACGTCCTTCAAACGTCGTCTCTCGTTGCACGCTTCTCGTCGTAAAGAAGGCAGATTCGATTGACTTGTGGCGTTTTAGTAGCACCTGCATCGCCCGCGCTTCTGCGTTAAAATGGGAGTCAATTCCATCCGACCACTTAATTTCGCCAATCCAATAGGGTGTCTGTCGATGTCCGGCCAGATAAACGATATCGACCTCCCCTTCGTTGCGCCAACGGGCATAGCGCAAATTACGAAAATTGGGCGCGTGTTGCCACTGAGAAAAAATTGCGGACTCAGTCAGATGGCCAATTCTGTCTGCATCATCAGGTCCAACTGGAGCAAACAAAGCCGCGCGCATTGATGGGTTGTTGAGATATATCTTAAAGTTTCGTTCTCTTTTCATAGTTCTACAATTATCGTCAACGTGACTAACTTTTATTATCAAAAATGCACTTTCCAAATACTCTATGTATCTTCTAATTGTGGGTTTTGTTATTCCCGACTCTTGGGAAATATTTTCGAGGCTCGCCTCGTTCCCTGCATTGTACGCCAAAAATGCGAAGAGCTTGTTAAGCTCCGGTATTTCCTGA
>DASZIL010000195.1:0-9259 GCA_035949255.1 Beijerinckiaceae bacterium
ATCTTACGTGCCAAGGCTTAATCATTCATGCTCAAGGCCACGCTCCGGGATCGCTCACCGAGCGCCACCTTGCGATAAAAGCAGGAGCGGTGCCCCGTGTGGCAGGCTCCGCCATCGCCGCCGACCTCCACCTTGATGAGCAAGGCGTCCTGGTCGCAATCGACCCGCATCTCGACGATCCTTTGCGTTTGACCGCTTGTCGCCCCTTTTCGCCAGAGCTCGCGCCGCGACCGCGACCAATACCAGGCTTCCCCGGTTTCGATCGAGCGCTCGAGCGCCTCGGCATTCATATAGGCGAGCATGAGCACTTCTCCCGTCCCGGCGTCGACGGTGACACAAACGAGGAGCCCCGACGCATCGAAACGCGGCGTCAGGATCAGGCTTTGTTCGATTGCCTTGGACCCGCTCATCAGATCCTCGTCCGTCAGGCGACCAAGGCTTGGCGCGGCCGTGAGGGCGCCTCCTCATCGGCATCAAGCATGATGATCCTCGGTTCTCCGCGCTCGAGCGCAAGCGCAACGCGCCCCGCGATGGCTGAGCGCGCCAGATTGCCGAAGATCTCGTCACGCCAGCCGGTGAGCACCGCCTGCGATTCGGACGCACCTGCGGCAAGGGCTTCGAGATCATCCACAGTTGCGATGATTTTCGATGCAACTTCAGTCTTTTGTGACACGATCTTCAGTAGAAGCTTGAGGAACTCAACGGTGGAATCATGACGTGGCAGGCGCCCGCGCCTTGCGAGGTGCGGCAATGATTTGGGGTCGATCGCAAGCCCGCGCGCGACCGCGGCGACGAGCGCCTGGCCGGCGCGCGAACGCTCGAGTCCCTGGCTTACCGCACGCAAACGGCCGAGAGCCTCGATATTTTGCGGCCGCGCCTGGACCACTTCCATCAAGGTGTCGTCACGCAGCACTCTTTGGCGCGGGACATCGCGCTTTTGCGCGTCTTGCTCGCGCCAGGCCGCAACCTCGATGAGAACGCCGAGGTCGCGCTGCTTCTTCAGCCGGCCCGCGAGGCGCTGCCAGGCGTCTTCCGGCTTTGTCTCGTAAGTCGCCGGCGTTTCGAGCACCGCCATGTCCTCGGCGAGCCAGGTTTTGCGTCCGCTCGCGGCGAGCTTGGCGGCGAGTGCCTCGTAAACCGCGCGCAGATGGGTCACATCGGCTTTCGCATAGTTGAGCTGAGCCTCGCTGAGCGGCCGGCGAGACCAATCAGTGAAGCGTTGGGTCTTATCGATTCGCGCGTTGCCGAGGTCATTGGCAAGCTGCTCATAGCTCACCTGATCGCCATAGCCGCACACCATGGCGGCGATCTGAGTGTCAAAAAGAGGCTTCGGGATGGTCCTCGCCATGTGCCAGAAAATCTCGATGTCCTGGCGGGCCGCATGAAAGACCTTCACGACGCGCTCGTCCCGCAGCAGGGAAAAGAACGGCGTAAGATCAAGGCCTTGCTCCAGAGGGTCGATGAGTAAGGCTTCCTCGACCGAAGCCACCTGAAGCAGGCAGAGCTTGGGGTAATAGGTCGTTTCCCGCATGAATTCGGTATCGACCGTGACATAGGGGTGCCGCGCCAAGCGCTCGCAGGCGGCGGCAAGCTTGGCGCTCGAGGTGATGACGTTCATGAGCCGTGTGGTCCCGAAGGGCGGTTCTTGTCGCGGCAAGCGATGGCCGCATTATGGCCGTGGGCGGCGAATAGCGAATGGCAAATAGCGAAATAGCGAGAAGCGAGTGGGCAGTACGCAGGCGCGGGAAAGAGCAGGGAGCGCCATTCGCCGCCGGCTATTCGCTACTCGCCATTCGCCGATTTGCGGGATCGGGCAAGCAATGGCAGAAGGCGCGCTTCGCGACTTTCGCGACTGCCGCCCGTTGATTGGATCTCCCGATGCACCGATACCGCTCCCATACTTGCGGGGCGCTCCGCAAGGAGCACGCCGGCCAGACCGTCCGTCTCTCGGGCTGGTGCCACAGGATCCGCGATCACGGCGGCTTGCTGTTCATCGATCTGCGCGATCACTACGGCCTGACGCAGGTGGTAGTCGATCCCGATTCACCGGCCTTCAAGACGGCCGAGACGCTTCGCTCCGAATGGGTGGTGCGGGTCGACGGGCGCGTGCGCGACCGGCCGGAAGGCACACTCAATCCCGAACTGCCCACGGGCGCCGTTGAGGTGTTCGCCACGGAGATCGAGGTGCTCGGCTCCGCCGCTGAATTGCCGTTACCGGTTTTCGGCGACGCCGAATACCCCGAGGAGATCAGGCTCAAATACCGCTTCCTCGATCTGCGGCGCGAGAAGCTCCACCGCAACATCATGCGGCGTGGCGAGATCATCGATTCGATCCGGCGGCGTATGAAGGCGTCCGGCTTCTTCGAGTTCCAGACGCCGATCCTGACAGCCTCGAGCCCCGAGGGCGCTCGCGATTATCTCGTTCCCTCGCGCATCCATCCCGGCAAGTTCTACGCCCTGCCGCAGGCGCCCCAGCAATATAAGCAGCTCCTCATGATGGCGGGCTTCGACCGCTATTTCCAGATCGCACCTTGTTTTCGCGACGAGGACCCGCGTGCCGATCGCTTGCCCGGCGAATTCTATCAGCTCGACGTCGAGATGAGCTTCGTGACGCAAGACGATGTGTTCGCGACGCTGGAGCCCGTGATCCGCGGTGTCTTCGAAGAGTTCGGCGAGGGAAAGAAAGTTACCCCGAGATTCCCGCGCATTCCGCATGCCGAGGCCATGCGCAAATACGGCACCGACAAGCCGGACCTCAGAAACCCGATCGAGATGCAGGACGTCTCGGATGTTTTCCGCGCTTCCGGCTTCAAGCTGTTCGCCCGCATTCTCGAGGGCGATCCGAAGGCGCAGATCTGGTCCATTCCGGCGCCGACCGGCGGTTCGCGCGCCTTTTGCGACCGCATGAACTCCTGGGCGCAAGGCGAGGGCCAGCCGGGCCTCGGCTATATTTTCTGGCGCGAGGGCGCGGGCTCAGGCCCGATCGCGAACAACATCGGGCCTGAGAAGACCGAGGCCTTGCGGCAAAAGCTTGGGCTCAAGGACGGCGATGCCGCCTTCTTCGTCGCCGGTGATCCCGTAAAATTCGCAAGGTTCGCGGGGCTCGCCCGCTTGCGCCTCGGCACCGAGCTGAAGCTCGTGGACGAGGGCCAGTTCGCGCTCGCTTGGGTCGTCGATTTCCCGATGTATGAATGGGACGAGGAGGAGAAGAAGGTCGAGTTCTCCCACAATCCTTTCTCGATGCCGCAAGGGGGGCTCGAGGCTTTGCTGACGCAAGAGCCGCTGTCGATCAAGGCCTTCCAATACGACATCACCTGCAACGGCTATGAGATCGCGTCCGGTGGCATCCGCAACCATCGTCCCGAAGCCATGGTGAAGGCTTTCGAGATCGCGGGCTATGGCGAGAATACGGTGATCGAGCGTTTCGGGGGCATGTACCGCGCCTTCCATTACGGCGCGCCGCCTCATGGCGGCATGGCGGCGGGGATCGATCGCATCGTCATGCTGCTTTGCGGCGAGCATAATTTGCGCGAGGTCGCGCTCTTCCCGATGAATCAGCGGGCCGAGGATTTGCTCATGGGCGCACCCTCGGAGGCGACGCCGCAGCAATTGCGCGAGCTGCATTTGCGGTTGAATCTGCCGCAGAAGTGAAGCTCTACGGGGCCTCATGCTTCAGTCGTGACCGCGCGAAGGAGCGCTCTCGTTGCGATAGGATCATGCGCGAAGGCAAAGGATGGAATGGTGGCGCCGATGCCATCTGAACGCGTCCCGCTCTCGCAGCCGCTGACCGAGCCCGGCCCGCCGGCGGAGGGGAAGGCGCGAGAACTGGCACCCGCTCTCGTCGCCATCATCGCCGTGCGCGACAGCGCGACGGTCTTGCCTTCCTGCCTTGCGGCCCTTCGGCGCGAAGGTGTCGAAGCGATCGTCATCGACAATGCGAGCACGGATGCTTCGGTGAGAATCGCGGAGGAGACCGGCGCGCGCGTCATCCGCAATGGGAAGAACCAGGGCTATGGGCGGGCGATGAACATCGGCATGCGGGCGGCGCGACAACCGACATGCTTGCTCCTCAACCCCGATCTTGTGCTCGCGCCCGGCAGTGTCGAGGCGCTGGTGGAAGCAAAGCGGCGCTATCTTGAAGCAGGCCTTCTCGCGCCGCGCCTCGTCGAACCGGATGGGCGCTTGTTCTTCCAGCCCCGCTCGATGCTTTCCCTTTACCTTCAAAACGAGGCCGGGTTGCCTTGCGTGCCTGAAGGCGATTGTTGCGCACCCTTCCTTTCGGGGGCTTGCCTTCTCGTCGATCGGGAGCTCGTCTTGTCGCTCGGCGGCTTCGATGAAGAGATTTTCCTGTTCTATGAGGATGACGATCTCTGTCGGCGCGTGACCGAGGCCGGACGCTCCCTCATCCATGTACACACCGCGCTCGCCACTCACGAGCGCGGCGGCTCGAGCGCGAGGCGGCCCGGCACCATCTACAAAGTACGCTGGCACGGGGCGTGGTCCGCCGGCTATGTGGCGCAGAAATACGGCCTGCCGGATCCTTGCTGGCGCATTTTCATCATGAACGCGCTGAAGTTCTGCGGCGTGGCGCTCGCCTTCCGCAAGCCGCTCATGGAGCGTTATGGAGGGGCGGCGGCCGGGGCCTTCGCCTGGATCACGGGCAAGCGCGCGCTGGCGCGTGAGGGGCTTTCATGACCGGGCGCTATTTCGCGACGGCGCGCAGCGAGATCCTGCCCTTCCTGCCGGCCAAGGTCAGCCGGATCCTTGACCTTGGTTGCGGCACGGGCGCGACGGTTGCGCTCGTCAAGAAGGAGAGGGCGGTCGCATGGGCAGGCGGCGTCGAACTCGATGCCGCGGCTGCCGAGGAGGCGCGCGCTCATTGCGACAAGGTCTTCGTGGGGGACGCCGCAACGCAGGGCTTCGAGCGGGAGATCGCACCCGCCTCGCTCGACCTCGTGTTGTGCCTCGACGTGCTCGAGCACCTCGCCGACCCTTGGGCGATGGTGCGGCGGCTCTCCCCTTTGCTCGCGCCGAGCGGCCGGCTGATCTTGAGCGTGCCCAACATCCGCAATTGGAAATTTCTCTGGCGTCTCGCCGCCAAAGGCGATTTTCGCTATCGGGACGCCGGTGTTCTTGACCGGACGCATCTGCGCTTCTTCGTGCGCGACACCGCGATCGAGCTTGCGACCTGCGGCGGCCTTGCGCTCGTCACGGCGGCGAACGCACACCCCTTCACCTTTCCGGACGCACGTTTTTTATTGAGCCGCGTGAGCGGTGGTCGGCTCGAGGCGCTTCTCGCCAAGCAATGGCTCGTCGTTGCCGAGCGGGCCGCCGGCGGTGCAACGGGATGAATCGGCAGGAGCTTCGGCGCTTGCCTTGTTGACAGGGGCGGTCGAATACGGGGAAGCTCGTCTTCGAGGCACTTGCGCGCTCGAGGGATCATCAAAACCCGGATTTGGTAGCAGATCCCCTCCGCGAAGGGCCGCCTGACCGCGTGAATCCGGCGATGCCGGCATCGTCAAGGGAGGGGAAAAGTGAACCGCAATTTCTACTATGTGATGGTGGGGCTCGCGCTGGGCGTCGCGCTGGGCACGGCGAGCTATTATTCCTTCCCCGACAAGGCGACGGCGGCGGATGTCGCGAAATACATGTCGCTCGTGAGCGCAATCTTCCTGAAGCTCATCAAGATGATCATCGGGCCTCTCGTGCTCTCGACCCTCGTCGTCGGCATCGGCCATATGGGAGACGCCGCGACGGTCGGGCGTGTGGGCGCGAAGACGATGGCTTGGTTCGTCTGCGCGTCGATCTTCTCGCTGCTTTTAGGCCTCGGCATGGTCGATTTCCTCCAGCCTGGCGTGGGCGCGGTGGTGGACCAGGGAACGAACAGCTCCAATCTGACGACGCAGGCTTTCAGCATCGAGGGCTTCATCGATCATCTCGTGCCGACCTCGATCTTCAAATCCCTGGCGGATGGGGAGATCCTGCAGATCGTCGTGTTCTCGATCTTCGCCGGCATTGCCATCATGGCGCTCGGCGAGCGCGGCAAGCCGTTGCTCGAGCTTGCCGACAACGTGGCCCATATGATGCTGACGATCACCGGTTATGTGATGAAGATGGCGCCGGTCGCCGTTTGCGCCTCGGTCGCCTCGGTGATCACCAAATCGGGCCCGATGATCCTTTTGAATTTCGCCAAATTCCTCGGCGGCTTCTATCTTACCTTGCTCATCTTGTGGATCGTCCTCATCGCGGTGGGCTATCTGACTCTGGGCTCGCGCATGTTCGATCTCGTGAAGCGCATGTATGAGCCGTTCCTGCTCGCCTTCTCGACCGCGAGCTCGGAAGCGTCCTATCCGAAGATTCTCGATCAGCTCGAGCGCTTCGGCGTCTCGAAGCGCATCGCAAGCTTCGTGCTGCCCCTCGGCTATTCCTTCAATCTCGACGGCACGATGGCTTACACGACCTTCGCGACGCTCTTCATCGCGCAGGCCTACGGCATCGCCATGCCGGTCGGCACGCAGCTCCTCATGGCGGCCGTGCTCATGATCACCTCCAAGGGCGTCGCCGGCGTGCCGCGCGCCTCGCTCGTGGTGATCCTCGCGACGCTGAAGCAGTTCGGCATTCCCGAGGCCGGCCTGTTCCTGATCCTGGGCATCGATCAATTCCTGGATATGGGGCGAAGCGCCACCAATGTGATCGGCAATTCGCTTGCGGCAGCGGCCGTGGCCAAATTCGAGGACGATCTCGGGCAGGCGAAGGAGGAGTTGCCGGAGTCGGCAATTCCGGTCGCGGCCCGCGCCTGAGGCGTCTCGCGGGAAGCCTGGACGGGTGATCGCCGGGCTTGCCTCAATCCACGGGCGCCAAACCTTGGAAGACGGGCGATGTCGTCCGTCTTCCGCAAGGAGGCACGCGCATGAAGAGGTTCGCACTTGCCGTCGCGGTGCTTGCGCTCGCGAGCGCCACGGCTCTCGCCGAGGATTTGATGGGGGCCGATACCACGGCGCCGCCCACGCCGAGCGAGGACAACACGCCGGCCGTTCTCACCGGCACGTTGAAGACGATTCACGACAGCGGCGTCGTCACGATCGGCTACCGGCAAGCTTCCTTTCCCTTCTCCTATGTGAGGCCGCGATCGCCCGAGCCTCTCGGCTATTCCATCGATCTTTGCCTAGGCGTCATCGATGAGCTGGTGCGCGAGCTCAACGGCAGCCCGACGCGCGTCGCCTACGTGCCGGTGACCGCGGAGACCCGAATAGACGCGGTCCGCTCCGGCGCGATCGATCTCGAATGCGGCTCGACGACCAATAATCTCGAGCGGCAAGGAAGCGTCGCCTTCTCGCCGGTCATCTATGTCGCGGGCACCAAGCTCATGGTGAAGCGCGGCTCCGGCATCAACTCCTACCGCGATCTCGCGGGCAAGACGCTGGTCGTGACCGCGGGGACCACGAATGAAGCGGCGCTCAAGCGCCTCAACGAGAAATACAAGCTCGGCATCGTCATCGTCTCGGCCAAGGACCACGAAGAATCCTACGACATGCTCGCGCAAGGTAAGGCGGATGCCTTCGCCACGGACGATGTCCTGCTCAACGGGTTTATCATCGCCAAGAAAGCCGAGGCGACGATGGAGGTGGTCGGCGACTTCATCACCTACGAGCCTTACGGGATCATGTTCCGCAAGGGTGATCCTCTCATGGCGGATGCGGTCGAGCGCGCCTTCGAAACCATGGCGCGCACGCGCAAGCTCATGAGCATCTACCGCCAATGGTTCATCGAACCGACGCCGACGGGTGAGCTCGTCAACTTGCCGATCTCGGCGCAGCTTGCCGAGACCTTCCATTCCCTCGGGGCCGAGGATTTCTGAAGCGGCTCGCGCAATATCCGCCGAAGAAGGGGCCGCTTCGAGGCGCGAGCCTCAATATCCTATGGCCGCGCCCGCGGGACGCCGATCGTCGGTGGCGCCGTAAAGGAAGCCGGGCAATACCTTGCCGGAGCGTGCCGAATCATTTCCCGAGGATTGAGTTCCCTTCGCGGCCGCCGCGGCCGGGCCGAGCTCGATGAGCTCAGCCGCTCCCCAGGGGGTTTGCTCGATCACTTTATAGCCTCTCGCTTCGAGATTCACGCGCGTGTCCGGGGAGAGCGCGAAGGGTTCCTGGTAAACCACATCCGGCAACCATTGATGATGGATGCGCGGCGCGTCGACCGCTTCCTGCGGCTCCATGCCGTGATCGACGATGTTCATGATGATCTCGGCCGCGATGGTGATGATGCGCGAACCGCCGGGGCTCCCGAGCACGAGATAGACCTTGCCGTCCTTGGAGACGAGCGTCGGCGTCATCGAGGAGAGCGGGCGCTTGCCGGGTGCGATCGCGTTCGCCGTGCCCTGCACCAGGCCGAAAAAATTAGGCACACCGGGCTTCACAGTGAAATCATCCATCTCGTCATTGAGGAAAAATCCCGTCCCGGGCGCGATCACATTGGCGCCGAAGAAACCGTTGATGGTGAAGGTCACCGAAACGGCGTTGCCGTCCTTGTCGACGACGGAATAATGCGTGGTCTCGGGCTTCTCATGGGGCTCGATGCCGGGCTCGACCTCGCTCGAGGGCGTGGCCTTCACCGGGTCGATCTTGGCGCGGATCGCCGCCGCGTATTCCTTGGAGAGCAGCCGGTCGAGAGGGTTTTTCACAAAGGCGGGATCGGCGAGATAGGTGTTGCGATCGAGAAAGGCGTGGCGCATCGCCTCGACCATGAAATGCACCGCTTGCGCCGAATGGAAGCCGAGCGCCTTCAAGTCATAGCCTTCGAGGATGTTGAGGATTTCGCATAGCGTGGCGCCGCCCGAGCTCGGTGGCGGGGCTGAGGCGAGCACGTAGCCGCGATAGCTGCAGGTGAGGGGCGGGGACTCGGTCGTCCTGTAGCTTGAGAAATCGTTTGCGGTGAGAATGCCGCCGTTCGCCTGGCTCGCCTTTTCAACCGCCTCGGCCACGGGGCCCTTGTAAAAGGCATCCGGCCCTTGCTCGGCGATGAGCGAAAGCGTCGCCGCGAGGTCTGTTTGAATGTGGCGGTCGCCGGGTTGAAAAGGCTTGCCGTCCGACCGCAAGAAGATCTTGGCGGCGACGGGATCCTTGGCGAAGCGCGGCGCCCCAAAATCGAGAATGTCGGTGTCGGCGCGCGAGAGAATGTAACCGTCGCGCGCAAGCTCGATCGCGGGCGCCATGACCTTGGCGCGCGGCAGCGTGCCGTATTCGGAGAGCGCCCGGTCAAG
>DASZIL010000196.1:0-23278 GCA_035949255.1 Beijerinckiaceae bacterium
TGGCCGAACTCGCTGATGATCGGCTTTGCCGATAACCTCCTCGGGCGCGGCGGCCGGCTGACCGCGGCGCTTCGCCGCCATTACGGCCGAAGGCTCCTGCTTCGCCCCGAGCTTGCCGATGTGATGGCCGGCCTCAACCGCGCTCGCGAGGTCGACATGGCGGTGATGCCGGAGAAGCCTTGAGGGCTCTCGGCGCGCTCGAGCGCGTGCGTTTCCTCGGCTCCGTTTTTGACCCTGAAAGAGGGGAGGTCGGCCGCTGGCCGGCCCGTGACGGCAGGCAATCCCCGATGTGCGGCCGGGTGGGGATCGGGAGGGCGCTCGCGGGCATGATGATGAGACGGAGATGAGCTTTGTCGATCCCCACCTCACCTCCTCTTTGCAAGGGGAGGATAGTGAGAGGTTCGCGCCTTTCCAAAGTATGAGAAGCGGACGTGATTGGCTTACGGCAAGCTCGGCCATCTTGGCAAAAGCCTCGAAAACGCCGAGCATCGGCTTCTTCACAATAGCTGCCCATTCCCCACTCAACGCATCAGACCAAGCAAAGGCGAGAGGCCATGAATTCGCCCTCCAAGGAGACTGTGCCTGAAACTTCGCCGGCGCCGCCCAGCGCCATCGAAGCGGCCGTCATCAACAAGATCGCCTGGCGCATCCTGCCGCTCGCCACCATCGCCTATTGTGTCGCTTTCATCGATCGCACCAATGTCGCGGTCGCGGCGCTGACGATGAATGAGGATCTCAACTTCACCGCCACCCTCTTCGGCTTCGGCGCCGGCATCTTCTTTTTCGGCTATTTCATCTTCGAGGTGCCGAGCAATGTGATCCTCGAGCGCGTGGGCGCGCGCCGCTGGATCGCGCGCATCATGATCACCTGGGGAATTTTCTCGGCGGCCTCGGCTTTCGTCACGGGTCCCAAAAGCTTCATCCTGGTGCGCTTTCTCCTGGGCGCGGCGGAGGCGGGGTTCTTCCCGGGGATGGTCCTCTACTTCACCTATTGGTTCCCCGACCGCTATCGCGGCCGCGCCATCGCGGCTCTGTTCTTCGCCCAGCCGATCGCCAATGCGCTGGGGAACGCGATATCGGGCTTGATCCTCGGCATGGACGGCATTCTCGGCCTGCGCGGCTGGCAATGGGTCTTCATCCTCGAGGCCCTGCCCGCCGTGATCCTGGCGTTCGTGGTGCTCTTCGTGATGATCGACCGGCCCTCACTCGCGGCCTGGCTTCGCCCGGAGGAGCGGGCCTGGCTCGAAACGGAGCTTGAAGACGAGCGGCGCAAGATTGAAGCCAGGGAACGGCTGAGCCTCTGGAAGGCGCTCGCCGATCCGCGCGTCTTCGTCTTGGCCATGATCTATCTCACAAGCTCGACCGCGAGCTACGGCACGACCTTCTTCATGCCGCAGATCGTCAAGGGCCTCGGCCTTTCGAACACGATGACCGGCCTCGTCTCGGCGATTCCCTTCCTCATCGGCATGGCGGGGCTCGTGATCTGGGGATGGTCCTCGGACAAGAGCGGGGAACGACGCTGGCACCTGATCAGCGCATCCTTCGTCGGCTTCCTCGGCCTCGCTGGCGCCGGCGTTTTCGGAAGCTCCTATTGGGCAATCGCGGCGATGTCGTTCGCGATCGTCGGAATCTACGGGTCACGGACCTCGTTTTGGCCTCTCCCCTCGCAATTCTTGAGTGGGACGGCCGCGGCAGGCGCCATCGCCTTCATCAACGCCATCGGCAATCTCGGCGGCTATTTCGGCCCCTTCGTGGTCGGTTGGATCAAGGACACGACCAAGAGCTTCGAGATGGGCCTTTACTTCCTCGCGCTGTGCTCGCTGGCTTCGGCCGCGATCACCTTCTTCGCGACGCACGCCGTCGGCAGACGTGGCTTGACGGCGATCGCCGCCGAGCCTCCGGTCGGCCGCACCGCGTGACGGAAGGCTGACTGGCACTCTCCACCGCCTGTTGTGCTCGCAGGGGTAAGTTCGGCCGCGGTTTTAAAAGCGCCTCTGCAAAAGTTTGCTTGCGGAAACAATAAGGTGCGTTATATATAACGTCATATACGAGAAGCACCCTTATGACCAACGCCATCGAAACCGACGTCCTTTACCTCCTCTATGACGTGGCGCGCCTCATGCGCACGCGCGCCGACCAGCGGGCGCGCCGGCAACATGGGATGACGCGCGCTCAATGGGTCATTCTGAGCTGGCTCGAGCGCCAGTCGGGAATCTCGCAAAGCGACCTCGCGGGGCTCGTGGAAGTCGAGCCCATTACCGTCTGCCGGCTTGTCGACCGGCTGGAGGCGCGCGGTCTCGTTGAGCGCCGCCCCGACCCGAAGGACCGCCGCGTCAAACGGCTTCATCTCACGGAGAAGGCAAAGCCTGTGCTCGACGAAATCCATGCCTGGCGTGACGAGCTGCGCGAGGAGGTGACCGCCGGCATTTCCGATGCCGCGCTCAAATCGCAAATCGATACCCTGTTGCGCATGAAGTCCAATCTTGCGCAGTCGCCGATGTTCGCGCAGGCCGTGTAGGGGCGCCGTGATGACCCGTGGAAATGTGAAGATCGTCCGCCCGGGGGGCGAGATCGTCGAGATCAAGCCCGCGAGCGGCGCGGCACAAGAGGCCGTTACCGCCTCGGAGCCCATGGATACCGGCCCCCGCAAATTCCCGGCCGATGCCGAGATGGCCGCAACGCCAGGTCCCGCCGCCGCGCATGCGAGAGGCGAGACGCGCGAGCGACCGCCGATCCCGCGCCACGAAGCTCCCGCCGCGCGACGCGAGGCGCCGGCGCCCGTGACGCCGCTCGACGCGGCCGGAAAACCGGCGCGACGCGCGAGCGGCAGACGGCGCCTTCGCACCTTGCTGATGCTCGGCGGCATCGCGGTGGTGATGGTCGCCGCCGCCGTCTTCTGGCTGCGCGGCGGCCGCTATGTCTCGGCCGACGACGCCTATGTCAGGGCCGCGAAGCTGATGGTGTCGACGGATGTCTCGGGCCTCGTTACCGAGGTCGACGTGCATGAGGGCGAGAAGGTCGCGGCGAACCAGGTACTGTTCAAGATCGATCCGCGGCAATTCCAGATCGCCTTGGACCAGGCCAAGGCGCAGCTCGGGCAAGTCGCATTGTCGATCAATGCGACGAAGGAGGATTACCGGCGCATCCTGAACGACATCGACGCGCAGAGCGCCCAGGTCGACCTGGCGCAAACGAATTTCGATCGGGCATCCTCTCTCCTCAAGACCGATTTCGGCACGCGGGCAACTTATGACCAGACGCATTTCACGCTGCTCGCCGCGCAGAAGACCTTTCAGTCATTGAAGCAGCAGGCGCAAGTGACGCTGGCGCGCCTCAACGGAAATGCCGATGCGCCGGTCGAGACCATGCCGCAATGGCAACAAGCGAAAGCTCAGGTCGACGAGGCGCAAAGGCAGCTCGACCACACGGTGGTGCGCGCGCCTTTTGCCGGAATCGCGACCCAGGTCGATGCCTTGCAGCTTGGCACTTATCTCGTTTCCCAGACCGCGGCGCTCACCAACACCGGCGCGGTCGGCCTCGTCTCGACGAGCCACGTCTGGGTCGACGCCAATCTGAAGGAGACCGACCTTACTTACGTGAAGCCGGGCGACCCGGTGAAGATCTCGGTCGATTCCTATCCTGGGCGCGACTGGTCCGGAAAGGTCGAAAGCATCAGCCCGGCGAGCGGGGCCGAGTTCTCGATCCTGCCGCCGCAGAACGCGAGCGGCAATTGGGTGAAGGTCGTGCAGCGCATCCCGGTGCGGATCACGGTCGAGCAAAAGGAAGGCTACCCGCCTCTGCGCTCGGGCATGAGCGTCGTCGTCGATATCGACACCGGCCACAAGCGAACCCTTTCCGAGCTCTGGGGCGGAGCGCCGGCGGAGAGGACCGATGTCGCCGCCAAGAACTAATTACCCGTCAACCGAGGACGAGGCGCCGAAGCACCGCGGCATCATCACCGTATGCGTGATGGCCGCGACCTTGATGCAGGCGCTCGACCAGACGATCGCCAATGTGGCGCTCCCCTATATGCAAGGGAGCCTGTCGGCGACCTCCGACCAGATCACCTGGGTGCTGACCTCCTACATCGTCGCGGCCGCCATCATGACCTCGCCGGTCGGCTGGCTCTCGTCGCGCTTCGGCCGGAAGGCGTTTTTCATCACCTGCCTCGCCGGCTTCACCCTCGCCTCGATGCTGTGCGGGCTTGCCGAATCGCTCACGCAAATGGTGCTGTTTCGCCTGTTGCAAGGCATGTTCGGGGCGGCTCTCGTGCCGCTTTCCCAAGCCACGATGCTCGACCTCTATCCGCCCGAGCAGCGCGGCTCGGCCATGGCGATGTGGGGGATGGGCGTGATGGTGGGGCCGATTCTCGGCCCGACGCTGGGCGGCTATCTCACCGACGCCTACGATTGGCGCTATGTGTTCTACATCAATCTGCCGATCGGCGTGCTCGCCATCTGCGGCCTCGTTTTCTTCCTTGGCGACACGCGGCGCAACACCAAGCTCCCCTTCGATTGGATCGGCTTTCTCGTGCTCAGCCTCGGCATCGGGGCCTTGCAGCTCATGCTCGACCGCGGCGAGCAGAAGGATTGGTTCGGCTCGGCCGAGATCGTGACCGAGGCGGTGCTCGCGGGCCTCGGCCTTTATCTTTTCGTGGTGCATGTCTGGCTCGCCGAGAAACCCTTCATCACGCCGCGCATCTTTTCCGACATCAATTTCACCTCGGGATTCTTGGTGATGTTCGCGGTCAGCATGGTGCTGCTGTCGAGCTCCGCGCTGCTCGCGCCTTACCTGCAAAATCTCGCCGGCTATCCGGTGAGCACGGCGGGGCTTCTGATGGCGCCGCGCGGCGTCGGCACCATGATCGCCATGATGGTTGCGGGAAGGCTCACGAACCGGATCAATCCGCGCCTCTTGATGCTCATCGGCGTCGTGCTTCTTGCCGGCAGCCTGTGGCAAATGACGAGCTGGACGCCCGACATCGCGGCTTGGCCCTTGGCGATCACCACCGCTGTGCAAGGCTTCGGGCTCGGCTTCGTGTTCATTCCCCTGCAAGTCGTCGCCTTTGCGTCGCTGCCGGCGGAGCTTCGTACGGACGGGACGGCCCTCTTCGCGCTCATCCGCAATGTCGGAAGCGCCATCGGCATCTCGGTAACTTCCTTCTTGCTGGCGCAGAATACGCAGACCATGCACTCGGAGATCGCGCAGAGCGTCACCCCCTTCAACCGTATGCTGCAGACGGGCGGCGCCTATGCATATTGGAACAGCGCGACCTCGGCCGGGTTGTCGGCGCTCAACAACGAGGTCACGCGGCAGTCGCTCAACATCGCCTATGTGGATGATTTCAAGCTGATGCTCTGGGTGAGCCTGCCGACCGCGCTGCTGCTTCTGTTCATGCGCAAGCCCCGTGTGGCGGCCGCGCCGAGCGCCGAACACGCCGTGCTCGACTAGAGCATGATCTTTGAAAAATGGAAACCATTTTTCCGAAAAAATGATGCTTCACTAATAACTTAGAGCATGATGGCGATTCCACTTAAAGCCATCTAAGCGATGCGCTTATCCGTTGCCGAGCGAGGAAGGGGTGCGCTCCTCGTTGAACAAGGAATGTCCGATCTTCGCGAGCACGATGCCGATCAGAAGGGCGGCCGCGACGACGGCGACGAGGAGAAGCGCGGCTTTGAGGCGCTTGAGAAAAATGGCTCGCGTCCTTGCCCGAACCGATGGCCGGCCCTCAGCTCGACCGGACCGACACGATACGGTCACCGAATTCTGCTGTCACTTCTTGGTAGCGTCTCCTCTTGGCGGCGTCCTCTTGGCCGCGTCCCCGTGACCGCTGGCACGCCCTTGCGGGTCCAAGGATCAAAACGGCAGGCGTGCGCTAAGCCCCGTATCTTCCGCGAGCTTGCGCAAACCCGCCAATGTATCTCGAGGAAGCGAAAGGCCTCGAGCGCGGTTCTCGGCTTCGTTTCGCGCCTCGAGCTCTCCCGGATAAAGGATCTCGGTTGAGCCCTTCGCGAGGGGAGCCGATTTCAGCTCGGTGATGAGCCTGCCCATCCGCGCCTCGAATTCGGCGAGCGGCTGAAAGGCGGCGATGTCGAGCGCGATCATCAGATGGCCGGCGCCGCTCTCGCGCTCGGTCTGGTAAGGTCCGTGAACGCCCCTCCCAAAACCGCTTCCGGTGAGCACGCCCGAGAGCACATCCATCATCACGGCGACGCCATAGCCCTTGTGCTCGGCCATCGGCAAAATGATGCCGCTCAAGGCGGCGAGCGGGTCGGTCGTCGGCTCGCCTTCACCGTCGATGGCCCAGCCCAGAGGGATTTTTTGCCCCTTCTGGCGTGCGAGATAGATCTTGCCGCGCGCCACCACCGTATTGGCGATGTCGAGGACCATCGGCGCGCGCTCGCCGGCGGGCGCGGCGATCGACCAAGGGTTGTTGCCGACGCGTTTCTCACGCCCGCCCCAAGGCGCCATGGCGGGGCTGGCGTTCGTTGAAAGAAAGGCGACGCACCCTTCACGCGCGGCGCGCAGCGTAAAATACATCGCGGCGCCGAAGTGATTGGAGTTGCGCACGGCGATGACGCCAACGCCATGCGCCTTAGCCCTTCGCACGGCCTCACCCGCGGCGCGCGAGGCGAGCACCTGGCCCATCGAACAGCGGCCATCGATCACCGCCAGGGCGCCCGCATCGGTGACGAAGCGAGGTTCAGCGGCAGCCCGCATGACGCCCGAGCGAAGACGGCCGACATACCAGGAGAGGCGCATCACGCCATGCGACTGGTGGCCCCAGAGATCGGCCTGAACGAGCGTGTCGGCCGCGAGCCTCGCCTCGTCCCCGGGCACGCCGTGCGCGGCGTAGGCCGAGGCCGCGAAATCGAGGAGCTTCTCCGCTTCGATGCGCAAATCGGCGTGCATATCGTGCCCCATCCTCGCTGAGCTCGGTGGCTGCAAGTCGAGCTGCCCGGTCGAGCTGGCCGCGCAGCAACGCCGCTTGCGAGATCGCCGTGACCCTTACGCGGCCTCGCGCCTATGCGATAGCCGCAATTCGGCGCGGCGAAGCCAGCGTGCCACGAGGACCGCGGCGTTGAGATTATGGGCGTCGACGCGGCCGATCACGGGATCGCCGCTTTGCCTCAAGGAGCGAGCCCGGCGCGAAAGGCCCGCCAGCCGTGCGACCATTGCGCCAGGCGCCATGCACGAGAGGCCGGGCGCGATCATCTCGAGCTGGCCGGGATCAGCCAGCATGGCACGGGCGCGTCGCTTGGCGATGTCGCGCACGAGCTTGAGTGCGGCGCGCTCCATCGCGACGGTGACACGCAGCGAGGACGGGTGGCGACGAATGCGTTCCTCGACGCGCGGACGGGACCATCCGATGGCGGCGAGCGAGTTTGGGCGAAAGCGGCGGCGCATCCTACGCCCCTCCCGCCGAGCCTTGCGGCGCCGTGGCAGGGTTCGTTCGAACTTTCGCATTGATCGCGGTGGCGATCGCCTGCGCATGGGCCGCGTCGCGCGCGGGCAGATAGACGCGGGTCGCTTGCCCATCGGTCAAGCGGACATAGAAGCTTTTGGCGCGCGTAAAGGCGTCCTCCTCGGCGCAAGCGACGAGAGCCCCGGTAAGATGAATGTGAGCCATTGATTTCCACTCCTCCACCGCCTCGGCGGCGTGGCGTGGATATTCCCCTAATTGGGGAATGTGTCAACCCCTAAGAGGGGAATTTTGTTTTTGGCGAGAGCCCCTCAACGGGGAATCATCAGCTTGACCTTCGCGGCCCATTCGATCGGCGTATCGAGGATCGGATCGCCGTACTGGCCTGCGAGGTGATAGAGCTCAGGCCCGCTCTTGCTCCTGGCGATCTTCTTGACGAGGACGCGCCCGTCGGGAAGCCCGACGACGCAGAGCTTGCCGATGAGATCGGGCGTCACCGGGCGGCGGACATCGTCATAATAAACGAGCGCCCGATCGAAGAGCGTGCCGAGGCTATCCCCTCTGACCTCGACCGCAACCGTCTGATCGTTCGAGCCCTCGACCGCTTGCACCTCGTCGAAGGGCCCCTGCCCTTGCGCGTAGAAATGAGCCTCGGCACCGGCGCCCACATGGCCGACGAGCGGCACGCTGCCCCGGTCGGCGATCACATCGGCCTCGCTGACCTCGAAGGCTTTCGCGGCGAGCCCGATGGTCCGCTCGGTGAGATGCCGCTCGCCTCGCTCGAGCTTGATGAACTGGCCGCGCGAGATGCCCATCGCGTTGGCCGCCTGTTCATGCGTCCAGCCGTGCTCGGCCCGGAGCCGTTTCAAATTGTTTCCCATCGAGGGGAATATTGCCACAAATGTTGGTTGAATGCATTCCCCTAATAGGGGTTGACACATGTTCCCCTTTGAGGGAAATAGTCGGGAGTGCTGAATTTTGGGGAATGCCAGATGATCTCGCGAACAGCCAATCTCAAAACGACCGCCGCATCCGACGCTTCTCCACCCGTCGGAAATCTCGCCGCGATCGATCCGAAAACGATGCTCGCCTCCTTACGTGAGGTGGTGCGGCGCGCATGGCAGACGCTCTCGGTGCTGCGTGATCCGGACCTGCATTTCTTCAGGCGCGGCGGCTGGTTGTTCTCGGTGGTTCACGACATGAACCAGGCCTATGGCTATTCATCGGCCCAGGCGCGCGGCTTTCAGCCGACCCCCGAAGACGTATCGCGCATGGAAATCGTCATGGGCTGGATGGCGTGGCTGCGCCGCGCGGAAGGCGAGCTTGCGCTCAAGCGCATCATCGGCTGGTCGATGGGCGTGCCGCTTTGGCAAATAGCGCGGCGCGAGGGCTGCTCCGAGCGTACCATCACGAACCGCATCGACCGCAGCCTCAATGCCGTGCTCAAGACTTTCGGCGACATGGATGCCGAGCCGCCCGTGATCGAGGAGAAGGCGCGCCATGACCCGCGGATGCGTGCCCATCTTTCCGAAAGGCCGACCGAGCTGCAAGAAGGCACGCTGCAGCCGGGCAAGCTATGGATCGACGGCATCGGGTGGATGTTCAAAGGGCGCCCCTGGGATGATGGGCATGCGCTCGCCGAAAAATTCATAAAATATTGAGGCGACCGCAAGATATGATGATCTTGCGACCCGGGGGATCACCCCTTATTGAACGGGCCCGGTCCGTCCTCGGGCTGGCGCCGCGCCTCAAGGCATGAAAGAATTCCCTCGACGCTTCGAAAGGCTGAACATCCAAGAAACGCCCAACACGGGCGCTATTGGATCGTCGGCCCACCCCATGAGATCCGCCCGCCGGGAAAGCTCGAGGATAAGCTTGGCGGACTCTCAAGGCGCGATTTTCCACGGATGAAGGACCGCGTCGGAGCCGACCCGCCGGTCGAGGCGTAATCTTGTCAACGAAGGACCGAAAGCGATGTCGCTGAGAACGAGCCGAGAAATCCTGGTCACTCCGGGCCCGACCATGATCCCCGACGAGGTGCTCGGCGCCATGCATCGCCCGACGGTCGACCTCTATTCGGAGGCGCTGCATGAGGTCACGCTGTCGTGCCTCGCGGATCTCGGTTCCCTCTTCCGTTGCTCGGGCGACACCTACATCTACGCGGCGAACGGCCACGGGGCGTGGGAAGGTGCGCTCAGCAACACCTTGTCGCGTGGCGACACGGTGCTGGTCCTGGAATCGGGGCAATTCGCCAAGGGCTGGGGCGAGATGGCGAGGATGCTCGGCGTTCTGGTCGAGACCCTGCCGGGCGATTGGCGCCGCGCCGTCAACCCCGAAAAGCTGCGCGACAAGCTGAAGGCCGATAAGGAGCACAAGATCAAGGCCGTCCTCGTGGTCCAGGTCGATACGGCGTCCGGCGTGTGCAACGATATTGCCGCGCTTCGCGACGCGCTTGATGCGGCGTCGCATCCGGCGCTTCTCATGGTCGATGTGATCGCCTCGCTCGCCGCAATTCCCTTCGAGATGGATGCTTGGCGTGTCGATGTGGCGGTCGGCGCGGCGCAAAAGGCCTTGATGATGACGCCGGGCCTCGCCTTCGTGGCGACGAGCGCGAAGGCCAAGGCCGCAAACCGCACGGCCGGGCTGCGGACGCTGTATTGGGACTGGCAAATCCGCGACGGGAAGGAGCATTACAGGAAATATTGCGGCACCTGCCCGGAGCACCTCGTCTTCGGCTTGCGCAAATCGCTCGACATGATCAAGGCGGAGGGGCTTGGCGCGGTACATCATCGCCATCGGCTGCTCGCCGAGGCGACGCGGCGCGCCGTCACCGTGTGGGCGCAAGGCGGCGCCTTGTCGCTGAATGCCGAGGAGCCGCGCGAACGCTCCGATTCCGTGACCGTCATACGGCTCGAGGCCAAGCACGCCGAGCGCCTGATGGATTTTTGCCGCAATGTGTGCGGCGTGGTGCTCGGCGTGAATATCGGCGAGCTTTCCGGCGAGGGCTTTCGCATCGGCCATATGGGCGACGTGACCGCGGCGACGATCCTCGGCACCCTCGGCGTGATCGAGACCGGGCTTGGCGCGCTTTCCGTGCCGCACGGCAAGGGTGGCGTCAGCGCCGCGATCGCCTATCTGGCGCAAGCGACCGCGACCGCCAGCAGCAAGCGTGAACCGCGAACGGCCGCGAAGAAGGTCGAGGCGCCCGTCGGGGCTTGATGCCGCCGGCCTCGCCTCTTCTGGGCGAGCTCGCGCCACGTTCGAGCATCATGCGCGAGCGACCTCGGCACGCCGCGAGCTATCGAGGAAGCCGACCGCGATCACGGACGCAACGACGAGCGCCGCGCCCGCGAGCATCTCGAGCGTCATTTGCTCATTCAAGAAGAGCCAGCCGAGAACGACCGCGATGATTGGGTTGACGAAGGTGTAGGTCGATACGAGCGGCACCGGAACGTGATCCAACAGCCAGATGTAGGAGACGAAGCCGAGCACCGTGCCCGCAAGCGCCAGATAGGCGAGCCCCGCGAGCGACCTCGAGGAGATTTCACTCGGTGAGAAGCCCGCGAGCTCTCCACCGAAAACGCTGCATAAGATGAGCGCCGCGCCACCGCAGAGAAGTTGCATGCCGGAGAGAGCGGCGGCAGAGACCGAGGACGGGTGCCGCTGCGAAATCACGGAGCCGAGCGCCCAGGAGAAGGCGCTCGCGAGCAAGAGCAGGATCATCGCCGGATCGATCGGGTGATCGGGGCTCACGGCTTCGCGCCAAGCGATCAGGGCGACGCCCGCAAAACCGGGCACGAGAGCCAAGAGCGTGAGGGCTTGCGGGCGTTTGCCATCGCCGAGCACGAGGTTCAGCAACACGATCCAAAAGGGAATCGTCGCAAGCACGATGGCGGCAACGCCAGAGGGCACTTGCTTTTCCGCATAAGCGAGAACGCCATGGCAGCCGAGGAAGAACAACAACCCGCAAATCGCCGCATGCACCCAGGCGCGAGCTCCCGGCCAATCTTCGCGCGCCGGCACCCCCTGACCGGGATCGTTGGATCTTGATCTCGCCCAGCCGAAAAGGAGGGCGCCCCCGATGAGCGAGCGCAGTCCCATCAAGAGGAAGGGCGGTATCGTCTCGATCCCGAGCGCGATGGCGAGATAGGTCGATCCCCATACGAGATAAACGGCGGCGAAGGCGGCGAGCATCCTCGCCTTGAAGGGGAATTTCATGAATGAAATCCTCTCCGCGAACCCGCCCAGCCTATGGTGGCGTCAAGCAGAATCGGGACCTGAAGGATTGGACGCAACCAGGGTTGAGCTTCATCTTTTTGCATGATCCGATCGCAAAACTATTTCGCGCTTATGTGCGGGTTACTCAGACGATCCGCCCCAAGTCGACTATGGAAAGGCATTGCGGTCGCAATAAAACTGTCACTTGCTTTGCTTAGGGTGAAGATACCGGCCAGGTCTCCCCGCTCACGATCCCATGGCCGCAACCTGCCCCGAACACGTGGACGTGCTCGGGGCTTTTTTCTGCGGGCGCTATCGGCGAGGGCCCGCGCGGGATTCCCTCTCTATTCGGGTCCGCTCACTCGCCGGCCAAGATGAGCGAGCAAGTCGACGGGCAAGGGGAAGACCACGGTCGAGGACCGCTCGCCGGCGATATCATGCAGGGCCGCGAAATAGCGGAGCTGCATGGCCTGAGGCTCCTGCGCCAGGATGCGTCCGGCCTCGACGAGCTTCTCGGCCGCCTGCTGCTCCCCCTCCGCGTTGATGACCTTCGCACGCCGGAGCCGTTCCGCTTCGGCCTGCTTGGCGATGGCGCGCACCATGCTGTCGTTGAGATCGACATCCTTGATCTCGACCGCCGTGACCTTGATGCCCCAGGCATCGGATTGTTGATCGAGTATCTCCTGAATATCGGCGTTGAGCTTGTCGCGCTCCGCCAACATCTCGTCGAGCTCATGCTTGCCGAGAACAGAGCGCAGCGTCGTCTGCGCGAGCTGGCTGGTCGCGGCCATGAAATCCTCGACCCGGATGATCGCCCGCTCCGGATCGACGATGCGGAAGTAGAGAACCGCATTCACCTTCACCGAGACATTGTCGCGCGAAATCACATCCTGGACGGGCACCACCTGCACCACGACGCGCAGGTCGACCTTCACCATCTGTTGCGCGAAAGGAATGAGGATGATGAGGCCCGGGCCCTTCACGCCGCTGAAGCGGCCAAGCGTGAAAACGACCCCGCGCTGATATTCCCTAAGGATGCGGATCGACGCCAAGAGGAAGATGATCACCACGAGCGCGAGCAGCAGATAGGCAATGTAGGCGAACATCATCGAGCCTCTCCGCTCCTTGCCGCCGGCATGATCGCATGCCGCACGTTGAGAATAAGTCCTTGCACCGAGGCGACCTCCACGATCTCCCCGGGCGTGAAGCTTTCCGCGCCATGAGCCCGCCAGCGCTCGCCATGGGAGAGGACATGGCCGTCACCTCCCGACCAATCGAGGACACGCGCTTGCGTGCCCGACATTGCCTGGGCGCCGACGCGGGCCGGGCGCTTGCGCATCGTCCAGACATAGCGGCCGACGAGGAAGCTCAGGCCGAAGACGAGGGCCGCCACGATGCCGACAAGGGTCCAGGAGAGCTGATAACCAGGGCCTTCCGCCTTGAAGAGCATGGCGACGCCGAACAGGAAGGCGATGATGCCGCCTAGGCCCACCACGAAAGTCGGGTTGAAGGCCTCGACCGCGAGAAGCGCGATGCCGAGAAGCATCAAGGCAAGGCCGGCGTAATCGATGGGCAAAAGGTTGAGGGCGTAAAGCCCGAGAAGAAGGCAGATCGCGCCGATTGTTCCCGGCGCGACCATGCCGGGCGTCGTGAACTCGAAAATCAAGCCGTAGACACCGACCAGCATCAAGATCAACGCGATGTTGGGATCGGTGATCACCGAAAGCAGGCGAATGAACCACCCCGGCTTGAGCAACTCGATCGTCAGCCCCTTGGTGGCCAGGACCTTCTCCTTTCCCGCCACATCGACCTTGCGCCCGTCGATCTTGTCGAGAAGCTCCGCGGGATCGCGCGCCAAAAGCTCGATCACATGCGCTTCGAGCGCCGCGCTTGCCGAAAGGCTCGAAGCCTTGCGGACGGCGTCCTCCGCCCAATCGGCGTTGCGCCCACGCAACTCGGCAAGGCTCCGGATGAAGGCAACCGCGTCATTGGTGGCCTTGGTCGCCAAGGTGTCGCCCGTGCCGGACGGGGTCGTGCCGTCCTTCTTTTCCGCGCCAGGCTCGGGATGGGTGGGCGAAAAGCCGATGTCGACAGGCGTGGCGGCGCCAAGATTGGTGCCCGGCGCCATGGCGGCGATATGCGTCGCATATAAAATATAAGTGCCGGCGCTCGCCGCATGCGCCCCCGAAGGTGCGACGAAGCCGATGACGGGCACCGGGGAGACGAGCACGTCCGCAATGATCTCGCGCATGCTGGTCACAAGGCCGCCCGGCGTGTTGAGGCGCAAGATGACGACTTCAGCGCCTCTTTTGGCCGCGACGCCAAGGCCGTCCTTCACATATCTTGCAGTCGCCGGGCCGATCGCCCCGTCGATCGCGATCATCAGCGCGAGGCCTTTTGCCGAAGTTTGCGCCGATGCCGGCGAACCAGCCACGCCGGCGACGAGAAGCATGGCCAGAAAAGCGAGGCTGACCGGTTTCACGGCAGTGGCTCCCTTCTTTTGAAGCCAAGCATACACTTGCGGAGCGCGAAGCTCCACATGTTAGCCGGACGCATCCGTCCGCCGGCATTTGGAAGCCGCCCCTGCCGATGTCGAAAAGCCCGTCTTCTTAGATTTTAGTATCGCTTGCGGAGACGCGCCGATACGGCCAAGATCGTGACCGCAAAGGTTTCTCGTGATACGCCCCCGATGATCGGCTCCGGTCCATCGGGGAGTGGGTCATATTGCTTTGATCGTGGAGGTCGAATTATCGCTTGATCGGAACCGCCCGGTCTGGATCATCCGCACCGGCTTCCGAGCTCGCGCAAAACGACAAGAATGAAACTCAAGGAAGCTCAGGAGGAAATTCATGCCAAGGCCAAACGGGATATCGTGGCTTGACCGCCGCCGGCTGCTGAAGGGCTCAGCGGCGGCCGGCGCTCTCCAGATCGCCTCTCCCTTCATCATCAAGGCGCGCGCCGAGGCGGCGATCAGGATCGGAATGGTCGATCCCTTGACCGGCGTCTACGCCGCGACGGCGCAAAATGAAGTGATGGGGGCGAAGCTCGCGACCGATGAGATCAACGCCAAGGGCGGGATCCTCGGTCGACAGATCGAGCTCCTGGTCGAGGATTCGGCCAATGACGTCGGCACCGGCGTGCAGAAGGCGCGCAAATTGCTCGAACGCGACCAGGTGAGCTTCATCATCGGCGATGTGAACTCCGCGGTGGCGCAAGCGATCGCCCAGGTCACCAACGAGAAGAGGGTCCTGCACATCGTCTCCGGCGGCCACACGGACACGATCACCGGTTCCGATTGCAAATGGAACGTGTATCGGGTGTGCAACACGACGAGCATGGAAGCCAATTCCATCTCCGAATTGCTGTTCACCAAATATGGGAAGAAGTGGCATTTCATCACGCCGGACTATGCCTTCGGCCACACCTTGCAACAGGCGGCCTCGGCCGATCTGTCGAAGCTCGGCGGCTCGATGACCGGCAATGAGCTCACCCCGCTCGGCACCACCGACTTCTCCGCCTATCTCATCAAGGCGCGGGCCGCCAACCCCGACGTCCTTCTGGTGCTGCCGCAAGGAGGGGACATGGTGAACTGCCTCAAGCAGATCGTGCAGTTCGGCCTCAATAAGCAGATGCATGTCGCGGGCCTGCAGCAAGAGCTCGAATCGCTCGAGGCGATGCCGCCCGAGGCGCGTGTCGGCATCTGGATGTTCGAATGGTATTGGAAACAACCCGGCGTGCCGGGCGTCGAGAAATTCGTCGCCGACATCCGAAAGGTCAATGGCGGCAAGGTGCCGACCGCCCGCCATTGGTTCGGATACACGTCCGTGCATACGCTCGCGGGCGTGGCGAACCAGGAAAAGACACTCGATTCCCTCACGCTCGCCAAGGCGCTCGGCGATTTCGAGCTCGCGCCGGAGATCAAGCTGCAGCCGAATAAATGCTATTACCGCGCCGGCGACCATCAGCTCATGACCTCCGCTTTCGTGGGCGAGGCCGTGTCGCAAGGCAAGGACGACCCGCAGGATCTGTTCCGTGTCGATCAGGTCATTCCCGGCGACAAGACGGCGCCACCCGAGAATCAGACCGGCTGCAAGCTGCAATGGCCTGCTTGACAGGCATGATCGAGCGCTGATTTTCGCAATTTCGAAGGAATCCGGGGCCGTGACGCCGCCGTGGCGTCATGGGCCTGGGCCTTCAGCTGTTTCGCCGCCGCCGACCCGGGTTCAAGGATGACGCAACTCCTCCTCTTCAACATCACCAACGGGCTGATCATCGGCGCCTTCTACGTGCTGATGGCGCTCGGCCTGTCGCTCATCCTCAACCTGAGCAATGTGATCAACTTCGCCCATGGCGGCTTTCTCGTCATCGGCGGCTATATCGCCTACACGATCACGCCTTATGTCGGCTTCTGGGGCGCGCTCGTTTTCGCGCCTTTCCTTACCGCGGCGCTCGGCCTCATCGTGGAGCGCGTGCTGATCTCGCGCGTCTACGGGCGCGACCCGCTCTACAGCCTCCTTCTCACCTTCGGGCTTGCCTTCATGATCGAGGACGGCACCCGCTTCATCTGGGGCGCGCAAGGCAAGCCGGTGAGCGTGCCGGCCATACTGTCGCAACCCTTGAGCAACGAGTTGTTCTTCATCACCGGCTATCGGCTCTTCATGGTGGTGGTGGTCATCATCTCCGTCTCGCTGCTCTTCGTGGTGCTGCGCTACACGCGGCTCGGCATTCGCATTCGCGCCGGCACGCTCGACCTCGAAACCGTCGCGGCGCTCGGCATCAATGTGCGCATGCTGCGCTCGCTCAATTTCGCCGGCGGCGTCTTCCTCGCCGGACTGAGCGGAGTGCTCGCCGCCGGACAGCTCGGGCTCGAGCCGACGATGGGCACGGGGCTGCTCATGCCGAGCTTCATCGCCATCATCGTGGGCGGCGTTGGCAGCTTGCCCGGCACGCTGATCGGCGGCTTGCTGATCGGCGTCGCATCGGGGATCACGGCCGTGTTCCTGCCCGCCGCGAGCGAGGCGGTCATGTTCGTGCTGATGGCGGTGATCCTGCTCATTCGCCCGCGCGGACTGCTCGGCGAGGAAGGCATGCTGACATGAAGGTCGGGGACAACTCGCGCAAGCTCATCGCGCTTGCGCTGATCTGGGCGGTGCTTCTGCTCGCGCCTTTCTGGATGCCGCCGCTCGGCGGCTACACCGCGCTCGGCACACGCGTTCTCGTGCTCGCGCTCGCCGCCATGTCGGTGAACTTCCTTCTCGGCTTCACCGGCGTCCTTTCCTTCGGGCATGCCGCTTACTTCGGTCTCGGCGCCTATGGTGCGGGCTTCGCGCTGAAATTCCTCGCTCCCTCGACGCCGCTGTCGCTCCTTTGCGGCACACTGCTCGGGGGCGTCGCGGGCGCGCTTCTCGGAGCCTTGATCGTGCGCCGGCGAGGCGTCTATTTCGCCATGGTCACGATCGCCTTCGGCCAGGTGTTCTATTACATCGCCTTCCAATGGAGCTCGCTCACCGGCGGCGACGACGGCTTGCGTGGCTTTTCGCGGCAGCCCCTCGATCTCGGCTTCTTCTCTGTCGACATCCTGTCCAACACCGATGCCTTCTATTATTTCGTGCTCTTCTGCTTCGCGGCGGCGGTTGCGGCCATGGGCTTCATCCTGGGCTCGCCTTTCGGGCGCACCATGATCGCCATCCGCGAGAACGAAAGGCGCGCGCGCTTTCTCGGCATTCCGATCGAGCGCCACATCTGGATCGCGTTCACGCTGTCGTGCTTCTTCATGGGGTTTGCCGGCGCGCTTTACGCGCTGCTCAATAATTTCGCCGATCCACGCGGCCTGCACTACAGCCAGTCCGGCGATTTCGTGATGATGGCGGTGATGGGCGGCATGCGCAATTTCTGGGGGCCGCTTCTCGGCGCCGCGGTGTTCGTGGTGCTGCAGGATTATCTGTCGAGCATCACGGTCAATTGGATGTCCTTCGTCGGCATGCTCTTCGTCGCCATGGTGCTGTTCTTCCCACGCGGATTGCTCGGCGTCATCGCACGCAGGAGCGCGGCATGAACGTCCTTGAAGTCGACAACGTCAGCAAACGCTTCGGCAGCCTGGTGGCGGTGGGCGGCGTCTCGCTCTCCGTGGCGAAAGGAGAATTGCGCGCCATCATCGGACCGAACGGGGCTGGCAAGACGACCTTCTTCAACCTCATCAGCGGCTTCTTTGCGCCAAGCACGGGAAGGATCCTCTTCGACGACGCGGACGTGACCTTCGTTCCCGCGCATCGACGCGTGGAGCTTGGAATGGCGCGCACCTTTCAGGTGACCGAGATCTTTCCCGAGCTCAGCGTGTTCGACAATCTGCGCATCGCGACCGAGGCCGCGAACGGCTATCGCCTGCGTTTCTTCATGAACCGCGATCAAAGGCTCCGCATCGGCCGTCTCGTCGAGGAGACGCTCGAGCTCGTGGGGCTGCGGGCGAAGGCTTACCGCCTCGTGGGCGAGCTCTCTCATGGCGACCAGCGCGCCGCCGAGATCGCCATGGCCTTGTCGTTGCGCCCGCACCTCATCCTGCTCGACGAGCCGACCGCCGGCATGGGCGACCAGGAGACTTATGAGGTGACGAAGCTGGTCCGGCGGCTGCACCAAAGCGGCAATTTCACGATCGTCCTGATCGAGCACGACATGCGGGTGGTGTTCCATCTCGCCGACAAGATCAGCGTGCTCGACCGAGGCCGCCTTCTCGCCGAGGGCACGCCGCAAAGCATCGCCGCGAACGAGGCGGTGCAGGAAGCCTATCTGGGCAAAGCCGCATGAGCGCGTCACTCGAGGCCGAAGGCCTGCACACCTATTACGGCAAGAGCCATATCCTGCACGGCGTGAGCCTCAAGGCCGCGGAAGGCAAGATCACGGCGCTGCTCGGCCGCAACGGCGCGGGCAAGACGACGACGTTGCGAAGCCTCATGGGACTGACCCAGGCACGAGAGGGGCGCGTGACGATCTTCGGCGCCGATACCACGCGCTGGCCGCCCTATCGAATTGCGGCGAGCGGCGTCGGCTATGTGCCCGAGGGCAGGCGCATCTTCGCCAATCTGAGCGTCGATGAAAATCTGAAAGTTCCCCGCGAGCATAAGGGACCTTGGACGATTGAGCGGATCTACGCGCTTTTCCCGAGACTCGCCGAGCGCAAGGAGAATCGCGGGCGCCAACTCTCAGGCGGCGAGCAGGAAATGCTGTCGATCGGGCGCGCGCTCCTGCTCAATCCCAAGCTGCTCATCCTCGATGAACCTTCGCAAGGCCTCGCACCGCTGATCGTGCGGGAGGTCTTCACCATCGTGTCGAAGATGCGCGACGAGGGGATTTCCGTTCTGCTGGTCGAGCAGAACGCGCGCATGAGCCTCGAGATCGCCGATTTCGCCTATGTGCTCGATGACGGCTCGATCGTCCACAGCGGGCCGGCGAGCGAGCTTGCCGCCGATGAAGCGCGCGTCCAGGCGCTTGCGGGCGCGAGCGCCGAGGAATGGACGATGGGGTGAAGCGGCCCGGGCGCGGCCTCGAGAATTCGGCCCTGGTGAAGAGGCCTGCATGACCGAGCCTTCCCCGATCGTGCAGCCACGAATGAAACGCTCGAGGTTGCGCCGCTTCCTTGCGGTCGCGGGGCCAGGCATCGTGGTGATGCTCGCCGACAGCGATGCCGGCGGCATGATCACCGCGGCTCAGAGCGGCGCCGAATGGGGCTACCGGCTGTTGCCGCTGCAATTCCTCCTGGTGCCGCTCCTTTATGTCGTGCAGGAGCTTGCGCTGCGGCTCGGCATCGTCAGCGGAAAGGGGCAGGCGCGGCTCATCCGCGAGCATTTCGGCACTTTCTGGGCCGTGATCGCCACCGCCGCCCTTCTCGTCGCGAGCCTCGGAGCGCTGCTCACCGAGTTCAGCGGGCTCGCGGGTGTGAGCGCATTGTCGCAAGTGCCGGTCCCATTGACGATGGCGATCGTCGTTACCGGACTTTCGGCCATGGCCTATTTCGGCTCCTACCTCACGGTCGAGAGGATCGCGATCGCCATCGGCGCCTTCGAGCTCGTCTTTCTCTGGGTCGCGCTCGAGGCGAAGCCCGATCTCGCCGAGATGACGAGGGACGCCCTCGACATGTCCGCCGCCGAGCCGCGCTACCTCTATCTCATGGCCGCGAACATCGGCGCGGCGATCATGCCCTGGATGATCTTCTACCAGCAGTCGGCGGTGGTCGAGAAGAAGCTCTCGGTCGCCGATCTCCCGGCGGCGCGGCTCGACACGGCGCTCGGCGCCATCCTGACCCAGCTCATCACGGCGGCGGTGCTGGTCGCGACAGCGGCGACCCTCGGGGGGGAGCATGGCGGCGTTCCACTGAATTCCGTCGGCGAGATCGCGGGCGTGCTCACACCCTTCCTCGGAAGGACCGCGGGGACGATCGTCTTCGCGCTCGGCATCACGGGTGCCGCGATCGTCGCCACCATCGTGGTGACGCTCGCGGCGGCGCGGACGCTCTCGGAACTGCTGGGCTTCGATCATCTCCTCGAGCACAAGCCGCGCGAGGCGCCCTGGTTCTACGTGAGCTATACCGCGATGCTGATCGGGGCGGCTCTCTTCGTCACCTCGGGCGTCGATCTCGTGAGCTTGAGCGTCGCCGTGCAGGTGATGAACGCGCTCTTCCTGCCGCTCGTCCTCGCCTTTCTGTTCCTCTTGGCGCGCCGGCTGCCGCGCCCCCACCGGCTCGAGGGCGTCTATGCGGGCGCGATTGCGATTGCTCTTGCCGGCACCGGGCTTCTCGCTCTCTTCACTGCCGTCGCGGGGATCCGGGGCTGAAGAGATGGCGGCCCTGCCGAAAGGCGCGCGAACGCGACATCAATCGCGGAGCCAGAAGCGGTTGCGATCGACGACGGTGAAACCGAGCCGCCCGTAAAGGGCAAGCGCCGGCGGATTTTCCTCGCTCACCTGGAGGCCGAGCAGCCGAGCCCCTTGCCGATGCGCCCAGGCCTCGAGCGCGCCAAGCACGCTCATCGCGCCGCCTTGCCCGCGCGCATCCGCGCGCGTCGCCACGCATTCGATGACGGCGCAATCCCCAAGCACGACGCAAAGCGCCGTGGAGATGATGCGCCCGTCATGGCGGTGCGCGAAGAAGGCGCGCGGCCCGGGGATGCTCTCGATGATCTTCGTGTTCACTACGCGACGGTTCTCGGTGATGACGCCGAGATAGACCTCGAGCCATTCGGGCGTCGCTTCGTCACTGATCTCGACTTGCGGCGCCGGCGCGCAGGCTTGCAACGGCTTCGCCATCGTCAAGGTGGTCTCGCCTTCGGCATACGCGCGCGCGGCCAGGATCTTGGCGAGACCGCCGGGCTGACCGGCGGAGAAGCTTTGCAGCCGCGCCGGCACGCCTTTGGCTCGATAGAGCGCCTCCACCTTCTCGAGCGAACGCACGGGATCGGCGCCTTCGTAATCGATCGTCGAGACGGAGTTGGCGCGCTGCGACCCGCCGCCCGACGAGCGCCAGAGCCAGCCGTCGACGCGCGCCGTCTCCAGCGCCGGCCAGGCTTTGACATGGGCGCGTTCCATGCGCCGCAAATCGTCGGGAGCGAGCTTCACCTGAGGACCCACCTGTCTGCATATCGGGCACGATGACCGCCTCTTGCTAGAACATCATCCGCAAGAAGGGGAGCGGCCTCGTCGCATGATCATGCGAAAAGTGAAACGAAAGAAACAGAAGCGTTCGCGGAGCGACCCTTACGCCGCGCGTCCCTGGCCGCGCGCCAAACGGCGCTCGAAGCTTCTCCCATGAGCCGACATGGCAAAGCAGCAGATGAAGAAGGCGACGGCCGGAAAGGCGTAGCCTTCGGGAGCAAGGCCGAGCCAGGCCGGGTCCTTCAAGGATTGATCGACGGCGCCGAGGAGATCCGAGAGGCCGACGGTCACGAGCGTCCCATGCGCGTTAGACATATTTCGCCTATTGAAAAAAATTCGTGGTGCGCGAAAAATCCGCTTGACGTTTTCCCGAGTTTCTGAAAAAAAGCGTGTCTAGTGGATAGACACCCACTTTGCGCCCGGAGCTGAACAAGCCGCCGGGCGCTTTGCTTTTTGGCATTAGATTACCTCCTTGCCCGTTGTCGGGCGCGGCTTTGCCGACGCGCTAACTTGGCCGAGCGAGTTCAACCGATCGCCGCCAAGCCAACTTCGGGCGAGGCTTTGGCCCGGAGACAAGAGCTGCCGCCCATAGGCTAGCGCCGCAAATCCTGAAAGCCTCAAAGAGTTTGGGTGGTGTCTCAGTTTGAAATTTATGCGATCCTTTTATAAGGGCCGCGCTTGCCCGGCTTCGGCGCCGCATCCTCGATGAGAATTCCTTTTGTTGGCTTTCCATAATCTGGCAAGTTATGCGCGCAATCGTCCGATGCGCAATCCCCGGTTAACATTTGTTGACTTAAATGGCAACGCTACTTACGTTGGTTCAACAAGGAGAGCTGATCCAGATTGGAGGAGGGCTAGAGCGCGATGAACAACCAGAGCGGCTTCTGTATGCCTTTCCGCATGTCATTGATTGGCTTGATAAAGTACTGCCCGGACTTGCTGCGGAATTGCACGACCAACTTCTCTCTCCCCTTGAACAAGCCGATATCCTCTTTCACGACTTCGTTTCAGGGGCGGACATGGCCTTTTACGAACGCTGCCATTCGATGATCCCTGATGAAGAGGGTGTTTGGGAGCTTAAGAGCGAGGACTTGCGGTTCTTTGGGTGGTTTCCCGCGAAGGGAGCTTTCATAATCGCCGACATCGATACCAAGGCGCGAATAACAGAACGGGGTCTCGCGTATTTGGGCCAAGTTAAATACCGACGCGAGATGCTGGGCCTGGACGAGCCGAAATTCAAAGAAGGCGGGTATAGCGATGTCCTATGAGTTGAAGATCAGTTCCAAGAATAGAGCGGCCGGCCGGTTCATCGGGGCAGTTCGTAAAGCTTTGATTTCGGCCGCGATCCAAGAGAAGAGGGAATCTGGCCTCACCCAAGCGGTTGTCGCACAAAAGCTTGGCGTTCATAGGTCTGTTATCAACCGCCTACTCCGAGGTAGCGCCAATCTAACTTTGCGTAGCGTGGCGGAGATCGCTTGGGCGCTTGGATGGGAAATCGTTTTCCAGCTTAGGAAACGAAACAGTGGCGTCGGGCAGAATGATCTATCGTCCGGTTCCCGTCCTGAAACTGACCAGACGCCGCAGCCAAAACTATCATCACCCCCCATCCAAAATGACGTAGCAACATCAGGTTCCACCCAACCGTGGATGGAAGATGCTTTGCTAAAGCGTCCTCTCGTGCCCAAGGCAGCATAGAAATGCGTCGAGCCTTACTGCTAGTAGCCGATGACTTCACGTCGTCCTTAGTTGGTAAGATGAATTTGCTTGGCGTTTATGGCGGGGACTTAGTAATTCCGCATGAACATAGCATCACAAACCAGCTGATATTTTTCTTTATAATGGAAGCGGAACCAGATAATCCACCGAAACGCGTCTCTCTTCACGTCGAACTTCCCGGTGGAGATAGACGTGATATGGAACTACCTATGGATAGATTTATCCATACCGAGAGCGATAAAGATCTCTGGACCCTGCGATATCCTCTTTTGTACCAGA
>DASZIL010000197.1:0-32616 GCA_035949255.1 Beijerinckiaceae bacterium
GGTGGCTCGAGCTTCGCCGCGTAGCTTTCGACATAGGCAAGCCGCAAGGCCAGGTAGAGCTGGTCGCGCGTTCCCTCGCTCAAGCCGTCGATCTTGATGCTCTCGCCCCCGACTCGCTTGCCTACGAGAACGGGGCGATCATCCTCGTCGTAAATCGAGGCGAGGCCGGCGAAGGCGCCCCCGGTGAGCGCGCGGAACAAATCGCCGGCGCGCGCCAGGAGCGGGTTTTGCGAAGCCTCTCGGTGGCGCTCGATGGCCGTGCCGAGGAGGAGCGCACCGAGCTTGAGCACCGCCCATTCGCGCGCGGCCGCGACCAATTCGCCTTCCGCATTGCGTCGCATCTGCGCCGCGACCTCGGCGCCGACACCGGTTTCAAGCCCCTTCTTGTGTCGTTCCTCGCGGTCGAGCGCCGCGAAGGCCTCCTTGCTCTCGTGATCGAGCCGCGCACGCTCTCCTTCGAGTTCCGACAGCCTTTGCTCGGCGAGCTCCGCACTGAAGCTCGAGAGCTCGGCGCGAATCGCTTCCTCCGCGAAGCCATCGGCGGCGCGCAGCAATTCGTCACGCTTGTCGCGCACGGCTTTTTCGAGAGCCGAACGTGCGTCGAGACGCGCGAGAAGCGTGGCGAGATTTTCGTCTTCGGGAAACCCAACCTCTCGCGCGAGCGAGGCAAGGGATCGGCGCGCCTCCTCCCGCACCGCTTTCGCGGCCTTCTCCTTGCCCGCCGCGATGCCAAGCCGGTGCACGACATCCTCGTGTCGGGCCGCGGCCTTTGCCGCCGCCGAGGCGCGCTCATGCAACGTCCGGGTCGAGATCTCACACGCAACCCCCGTGAGATCGGGCGCCAAGGTCGAGAGCAAATCCGCAACCCGCGCCTCGAATTCGGCGATGTCGCGCCGCATGCCGGCAACGCGCCGTTCTTCTCTGGCGACAAGCCTCACGGCCTCGGGGACCTCTCCCCAAGCGTCGGTTGCCGCCTCGGCCTGATCGAGGGTGGCGTCGATAGGCAGACGAACATTCGGCAAAACGGCGCGCCAGCGCCCCGACCAATCGGTCGCGCGGGTCCCCGCCTCCTTCAGCAGGGTTTCGAGCTCCTCGATGCGACCCCGCGAGGCCTCGACCTTCGCCGCGTGGCCGCGCGCGGTCTCCCAGGCCAGCCCCAATCCGCGAAGGCGCGTTTCGAGAAGGGCCGCAAGCCGCAGGCTCGTTGCCTCTTCGAGGTCGGTGAGCCCGGCCGCATGCGCGGCCGCCCGCAACAAGGGAATGGTCGAGCGATCTTCTTCGGCGAGCGCGCAAAGCTTCCCGCGAAGCTCGAGGAGCCGCGCGCGCCGATCGAGCAACGCCGAGGCACCGGCCGGCCAGCCTGTCATCTCGCCAGGCGGGAGGGGAGAAATGCCCGAGCCCGCCCAAGCCGCCCGCCATTTTGCCTCGTGCTGGCGCTTGGCAAGCTCGGCCTCCGCGAGGGCTTCGTCAGCCTTGGCCCGCCGCTCGCGTGCGGCGAGAAGGTCTCGCGTATACACCGCATGCTGCGCCACACGCTGCGCATCGCCGAGCGCCTCGTCCGCGAGGCGGTCGGCACGCGCGACCTGCCGCTCGAAGGAGGCGACCGAAGAGGCACGCGTTGCCGCCGGGAGCTCGGCTCCGAAGAGCGCGGCGCGAAGGTGCCCCCAAAGCGTCTCGCGCTCGCTGCGCGCGGCCGCGATGGCTTCAAGGCTCGGTACGGCGCGCGCACCTTCGAGTTTTTCGAGCGCGGCCTCGATCTCGCGGCAGTCGCGCTCGGCCGCCCCCATACCTTCGCGCGCGCGATCCGACGATTTGGCGAGAGCCTCGTGCTCCTTGTGGAAGCGCGCGATGGTCTGAGGCGCGGGCAAGGAAACATCGGCGATCGCGTCGAGCGAGGCTATGGGCGGCGACAGCCGCAGCGCCGCTTCGGCGATGGCGCGCGTCTCCGCCTCGACCGTCGGCTCGATCTCGGTCCGCTGTTCGAGGCGACGCAATACCGGCGCAAGGACGGCGAGCCGCTCGCGCAACGGCTCGGGGTCGATGGGGGTGTCTCGCGCCCCATTGTCCTTGCGCAGCAGGTTGTGAGCTTGACGCTCGCGCGCGAGATTGGCTTGCAAGGACACGCGCTCACCCTCGATGGTGCGCCCCTCCCGGCCCAGCCCGCGCAACAGGGCGAGTTCGGCGTCGGAGGGTTGGCAGGATTTGAGGTCCGCCGGTTGCGAAAGGCCAAGCCGCCTGGCGAGCGCCTCAAGCTTCGCCCGCAGGCTCTCGGCGTCGCGATCGACGCCTGGCAAATCCTCCTTGGCCTTGGCGTAGCGGCTGGTGTCGGCGAAGAGCGCCTCGATCTCGCCGGCTCGCGCGACGAGTGCCTCGTCGACCGTAAGCCCGTCGCGTTCCTCGACGAGCTCCTCGACCGACTTTAGGTATTCGCCATGTTTGCGGGCCGCGCCGGCTTCGGCCTCGATCGCGCCGCGAAGTCTCTCGGCAAAGCCGAAAGGCAGATCGGGCACGAATTCGGCTTCGTCGAGCGCGGCGGCGGCCTGCTCGAACAGCAGTGCCAGGGGTGCGAGACGTTTTAGCCGTTGCAGCTTCGCCTGCTCGCCCGCTTTCTCGGCGCGTTGCCGCTCGATCTCCTCAAGTCTCGAGCGCAAGGCCTCGATGCGCTCGTTGAGCTCCTTCCATTCGCCGACGCGAAGCTCGCTGTCGCGCATGGCTCGGCGCGCGGCGTCGTAGCGCTCGAACGCCTGGTAGAAACGCCGCGCCTTGCTCGCCCGCGGCGCGAAAATGTCGTCCGCCTCGGTGTTGAGCGCCAGGCGCAATTCACCGGATTCGCGCAAGCCGGAGGCGGCCGCAAAGAGCGTCGCGCCGGTCTCGCCCTCGACACGCAGCATTTCATGCGCGCCCTCCCGCAAGGTCCGGGTCGAAAGTCCGAAGGCGCGGATGAAGACGTCGCGCGTGAGGCCTTGCAGGAAGGGCGCGAGCGCATCATCGCTGAGCGGCTTCTCCTTCGCGTCGAGCACAGTGTCGCGCCGCCCCTTGCGGCGGCGGAAGGCGAGCTCGGCGCCGTCTCGCGCGCGGATGCGCGCGCCGACGCGCAAATCGGAAGCCGCATGATGAAAGTCGAAGGCGGTGCGGTTCTCGAAGCCGAAGAGGAGATCGGTGATCGCGGAGAGCGCCGTGCTCTTGCCGGCTTCGTTGCGGCCGTAAAGCACATGCAGCCGCGCGCCTTCGCGAAAGCGCAAAGCTTGATCCGTAAAGGTGCCGTAGCGCGCAAGATCGAGGTCGAGGAGGCGCATGCCCTCAACTCTCCTCGCGCTCGAGCCGTCCGAGCACCAGCGCGAGCGCCTCGCTCATGAGGGTGTCGAGATCGTCCGCGAGCCCGGTGTCGCCCGAAAGCGCGCTCGCCGGAAGCTTGCTCGTGATGGCGCCGAGGAGCGCCTCGGCCTCGAGGCGCAAGCCTGGGTCGTTCTCGAGCCTGGCGAGGAGCGCCACGGGATCGAGGGCGCCTTCCGTCGATGGCTTCGGGCGCATCGCCATCGGTTCGCTCGTGCGCAAGCGCACATCCTCGACCCAGATGTCCTCGTGCAGGCGATGGGCGGCGGCCTGAACCTCGACGAGAAGCCGGTGCCGATCGGCGGCGAAGCGCCGATTGAGGGGCGTTGCGCCGAGAAGCTCGACGCGGACCGCGACGAGCCGCTCGCCTGCCTCTCGGGCGACCGCGCCCAACCCCTCCTCGATGCGGCTCATCGCGAGCTCTTCATCGGCGATGCCGCCAAGCTCGACCTCGACCCGCGCCCAGCGCGCCTTGTCGAGGATCAGCCGGCGCGCCTCGAGAACGACGCCGTCCTCGACCTCGACCAGCACCGCGCCTTTGGGGCCCGTCTCGCGAATGTTGCGGCCCTGGAGATTGCCCGGATAGACCACGAAGGGGTCTCGGCTCAGGATCTCGTGAGCATGCACATGGCCGAGCGCCCAATACTGATAACCGCGCGTCGCGAGATCCTGGACGGTGCAAGGCGCGTAAGTGTCGTGCGGAGGCCTGCCCGTGCAGGAAGTATGCAGCACGCCGATGTTGAACCAGCCGGGAAGCGCGGGCGGGTAGGCGAGCGCGTAATTTTCGGCGACGACCCGGTCCGGAAAGCTGCGGCCATGCAGCACGACCTTGAGATCCTCGAGCCGGAAGCTCTGGGCGGCGCGGCTTGGAAATTCGCGCACATTCGCCGGCAAGGTGATGCTCTTCGTCACCACGCTTTCGGCATCGTGATTGCCCTTGAGGAGGAAGACGCCGATCCCGGCGCGATCGAGCCTTGCCAATTCGCGATTGAAGAAGAGGCCGATCGAGGCATCGCGCCATTCCCCCTCGTAGATATCGCCGGCGATCACGACGAAGGCGACCTTCTCGGCAAGCGCCGCATCGACGAGGGCGCGGAAGGCCTCGCGGCTCGCTCCGGCGAAGCGGCGCGCGAGCTCCTCATGCTTGAGCGAAAGCCCCTCGAAAGGGCTCCCGAGATGCAGGTCGGCGGCATGCAGGAAGCTGAATTTCGCCATCTCGTCTTCGTCGAATCTCCCAGAACGGCGTCGATCTTAAGGCTCCGCGCGCTCAATCTGCGAGCCGCGCGTAAGTCGCAAGATCGCCCGCCCACAGATAAAGCGCCGCAAGCGGCGTATCACGGGTGCGGGTCGCATGGACCAAATTCGGCGGGTGGTGAATCACACAGCCTGGTTCCCGCGACACGAATTCGGCTTCCCCTCCGGCCGCGTTCGCCTTTGCCCAATCGGCACGGCTGAGCGGGACATAGAGCTCGGCCGCCGGATGGTGATGCGCCGGATATTCGGTGCGCGGCCCCAGCAGCAAGACACCGAACGCGAGATGGGGATCGCTCACGAGCGCTGGCGCGCCGCCGGGAGGCCCCGCGAGCACCGCATAGCCGTAATTCGCGAGGAAGCTCGGCGTCGGCGGAGCGCGCCGGTAGTTCGGATTTTGCACGAAGCTCAAGAAGGGGTCCAAGAGGCGCAAAGAAGAGGCGATCTCGCCGGCCTTGCCGGTCGCGTCTTCGAGCGCCTCGCTGAAATACCGGCACACCGGCAATCTCGTCGGCGAGCCCTGCGGAAGCACCATCTTCGGCTTTCGCGACAAAAGCTCCAGGCGCCCGCGAAAGAGCGCGAGCTCCGGATCGCGGCCTTCAAAGGCGCCCGCGACGATCTCGATCAACGCCGCGGTCATGCCGGCGAATGTCTCGGCCGGCGTCGTCATCGGTCCATCTCCTCGAGTCCCCTCGCCATGGCGGATACGAGGCGCTCAACCTCTTCGCGCAGCATCGCGAAAGGCATGACTCCGAGCTTCTCCTCGAGGCCGAGGAGCACGAGGCCGTGGACCGCCGAGAACAAGGAACGCGCCAGCATGGCGCGTTGCGCAACGCCCATATGCGGCACGAGCGGCCCGAGCAGCACCTCGACCTTGCCGAAAAGCCTTGCCTGCTCCGCGACCATCCATTCGGGCACCGGCCTGCCTTCGGGCAAGCGGTGCTCGAACAGGGCGCGCCAGCTCGCCCGATGCGCGAAGGCGAAGTCGAGATAGGCGAGAGCGAGCGCGACGAGCCTCTGTCGCGCGGCCTCGCGAGGCGTCGCTTCGGCCGCAACCTCAACCGCAATGGCATCGAGATGCGCCTCGAGACGGGCGAGCGTGCGGGCGCTCACCGCGAGGATGAGCGCGTCAAGATCGGGAAAGACGGTGTAGATGGCGCCGAGCGCGCAGCCGGCCTTTTCCGCAAGCGGGCGCGCCTTCACGCTCGCGAGCCCTTTCGCTTCGATGAGGCGTGAGGCCGCGTCGGTCAGGCGTTCCTTCAGCTCGCCGCGACGGGCGCCGGTTGCAACAGCGGATTTGGGCATTTCACCTTCGCTCGAAATTTTGCTTGAACGATGTTCATTTTTGCGATACGAATCACCTTGAACAAAGTTCATATGCGTTTGTTTCATTCACGACAAGGTAGGATGGAAATGGCACACGAGAGGAAATGCGAAGGCAGGAGGTGCTTCCCATGATCGCCTCGCTGATGAGATCGCGGCGTTTCGCGCCGATGTTCTGGTGCCAATTCTTCGCCGCGCTCGGCGATAATTTCCTCAAGAACACTCTGGCGCTTCTCGTGCTCTTCGAGCTCGGCAAGGAGGAAGGAGGCTCGGCCGCGACGCTCGCGGGAGCCTTGTTCATCCTGCCCTCCTTCTTCCTCTCCGCGCTCGGCGGCGAGCTCGCCGACCGTTTCGACAAAGCGCAAGTCGCCCAAAGAGTGAAGCTTGCCGAGATGGGCGCCGCGGCGCTCGCAGCGGCCGGCATCTTCTGGCACGCCATCCCCTTGTTGTTCGCGGCGCTCTTCCTGTTCGGTGTGCTGTCTGCGCTCTTCGGCCCGGTGAAATACGGTATCCTTCCCGACCAGCTCCGCGAGAGCGAGCTCACGGGCGGCAATGCGCTCATCGAGGCCGCGACCTTCGCGGCAATCCTTCTCGGCACGATCGGCGGCAGCATCGCGGCGGCGCATCTCGACGCGCCTTTCTCGCGGGCGAGCCTCGTCGCCGCCTTCTTGCTCATCGCGGTTTCGCTCGCCTCTTATGGGTCCTCGCTCTTCATCCGCCCGACGGGACCTGCGGCCCCACAACTCAAGATCACCCGAAATCCCCTGGCCTCGACGCTTTCGCTGGTCTTGAGCCTGCGGGTCGATCGGCGGCTGTGGATCGGCGCCATGGTCGTCTCCTGGTTCTGGCTCGTCGGCTTCATGGCGATCGCGCTCCTGCCGCCGCTCGTGCAAATCGCCTTCAACGGCAGCGAATATGTGATCAGCCTGTGCCTGACGGTCTTCGCCATCGGCGTCGCGCTCGGCTCATTCCTCGCCGCCAAGGCTTCGCGCGAGCACCCTAATCTCGCGCTCGTCCCGCTCGGCGCGGCGCTGATGGCGATCTTCTGCCTCGATATCGCGGGGATTGCCGCCACGAGCGCCGTCTCGCCCGAGCTTCTATCACCAGTCGCCTTCCTGCTCTCGACCCGCGGATGGCATCTTCTTGCGGGCCTTCTCGGTCTTGCCTTCGCGGGCGGCCTCTTCGTCGTCCCCTCCTTCGCGCAAGTCCAGGCCTGGGCGGCCCCGCAAATGCGCGCCCGCGTCGTCGCCGCGGTGAACGTCATCTCGGCGGGATTCATGGCGGGCGCCGGCCTCGTCTTCGCCCTTGCCCAGAAGGCGGGTGTGGCGCTCACGCCGCTGTTCCTCATCCTCGCCATCGGCAATCTCGCCGCGATGCTCCTCATCTTGCGCGCCTGGGGCAAGGAGGGCCTACGCGATCTCGGCATGTTCGTGTTCCGCACCTTGTTTCGCGTCGAGCTGCGCGGCCTCGACAACATGCCGCCCGCCGGCACCCGCATGGTGATTGCGCCCAATCATGTGAGCCTTCTCGACGGGCCGCTCGTGCATGTGGCGCTTCCCATCGACGCCGCCTTCGCGGTCGACACCACGATCGCCAATGCCTGGTGGGCGAAGCCCTTCATGGGGCTCATCCGGGCGCATCTCCTCGATCCGACGCGCCCGCTCGCGGCGCGCGCCTTGACGCACACGGTCGCGGACGGCGAGCCGATCGTGATTTTTCCGGAAGGGCGCATCACCGTGACGGGGGGTTTGATGAAGGTCTATGAAGGAGCCGCGATGATCGCCGACAAGGCGGGCGCGGTGATCGTGCCGGTGCGCATCGACGGCGCCGAACGCTCTCCCTTCTCCTATTTACGCCGCACGCAAATGCGCAAGGCCTGGTTCCCTAAGATCACGGTGACCATCCTGCCGCCGCAAAGGCTCAGCGTCGACCCCGCGCTCAAGGGGCGTGCGCGTCGGCTCGCCACCGGCGTCGCGCTCCAAGACATCATGGCCGAGGCCGCCGTGCTGAGCGCGCCCACCGAGCAGACGCTCTTCGCGGCGCTCGTCGAAGCGAGCCGCAAGCGCGCCGTGAAGGGGCGCACCGCCGTCGAGGACCCGCTCGGCAATAAGCTCACCTACCGCAAGCTGATCCTTTCGGCGCAAATCCTCGGCCGCAAGCTCTCGCGGCTCGCAGAGCCCGGCGAAGCCGTCGGCGTGCTCTTGCCGAACTCGGTGGGCGTCGTTGCGACCTTCTTCGCCTTGCAGGTGAGCGGCCGCGTGCCGGCGATGCTGAACTTCAGCTCAGGACCCGCGAATGTGATCGCGGCCTGCAAGACCGCCAAGGTCACGACCGTCCTCACCTCGCGGGCCTTCATCGAGAAGGGTCGCCTCGACAAGCTGATCGAGGCGCTCGCCCCCCTGGTGCGTATCATCTATCTCGAAGACATCCGCGCCGGCATCGACGGCTTCGACAAATTGCGCGGCCTCCTCGCCGGCAAGCGCGCGCTCGCGGTGCGCTCGCCGGATGATCCCGCCGTGATCTTGTTCACCTCGGGTTCGGAAGGCACGCCCAAGGGCGTCGTCCTCTCGCATCGCAACATCTTGACCAATGCGGCGCAAGCGCTCGCCCGCGTCGGCGTGAGCGGCGAGGACAAGGTCTTCAACGTGCTGCCGGTCTTCCACTCCTTCGGCCTGACGGGCGGGCTCATCCTGCCCCTCATCGCGGGCGTGCCGGTTTATATGTACCCCTCCCCGCTGCACTACCGCATCGTGCCGGAACTCGTGTACCAGACGAATGCCACGATCATGTTCGGCACGGACACATTCCTCGCCGGATATGCGCGCTCGGCCCATGCTTACGACTTCCATTCGCTGCGGCTCGTCTTTGCGGGCGCCGAGGCGATCAAGGAGCAGACACGCGCGCTCTACATGGAGCGCTTCGGCGTGCGCCTCCTCGAAGGCTATGGCGTCACCGAGACGGCGCCCGTGCTCGCCATCAACACCGAGATGGCGAACCGTGCCGGCAGCGTCGGGCGCTTGTCGCCCTTGATGGAGATGCGCCTCGAGCCCGTGCCCGGCGTCGAGCAGGGCGGGCGTCTCTTCGTGCGCGGGCCGAATGTGATGCTCGGCTATCTCACCGCCGCCAATCCCGGCGTGATCGAACCGCCGGCGGAAGGCTGGCACGACACCGGCGACATCGTCGCTGTCGACGAGAAGGGCTTCATCGCGATCCGTGGCCGCGCCAAGCGTTTCGCCAAGGTAGGCGGCGAGATGGTCTCGCTCTCGGCGGTCGAGGCACTCGTGACCGAGCTTTGGCCGTCGGCGCAATCGGCGGTGGTGGCGCTTCCCGATCCACGCAAGGGCGAACGCCTGATCCTGGTGACGACGCGAGGCGACGCGACGCGCGATGCCCTGATCCGCGAGGCGAAGAACAAGGGCACCTCCGAGCTGATGACCCCGTCCGAGGTCATCATCGTCGAGAAGCTCCCGCTTCTCGCGACCGGAAAGGGCGATTACCCTGCGATCACCGAGATCGCCACCCAGAGAACGCGCAAATCAGCGCCGGGTCTTGCGGCGTAAACGCGGTCTCAAGCGCGGACTTTGATGCTCACGCGTATTCAAGGGGCGTCGAAGGCGTTGCCTTCAATCGGCTACCAAGTTCTCCATGCGCAGCGCGAGCGCGCGAGCGAGGCGCTTGATGAGCGCCGGATCGCCCTTGCGCTTGCCCGCCTCGAGGCTCGCCAGATAGCTTTGCGAAATGCTCACGCGCTTCGCCAGCGCGGATTGCGTGAGGCCGCGCTTGCGGCGCCAGAAGGCAAGGGGAGTTGGAGCTGCAAGGAGCGTCCTCACCTCCTTGGACGTGAGTGTCTCACTCTCCCCGCGCTGCAATGTGGCCATCACGGTCGCGTGCCTGGCCGCATCGGCAGCTTCCTCGAGTGCCTCGTACTCGTCGAGCGGAAGAATCACGAGCGTCTCGCCGGCAGCCGTCTTGATCGTTTGAATAGTCATGGCCCACCTCCTGAGGAATAGATGCTGCTACGCGGCCCGATGTGCGTCACGATTATGGTGGTCTCGGTTTCCTCAAGAATCGCTCGATAGCCCCCGATTCGCAGCCGCGAAGCCGAAGAGTTCGCGAGGCGCTTCACGTCGCCGGCGCCTGTGGAAGCATAGCGCTCGATCTTCCTCATGATCCGATTCGCATCGGCGCGGTGCCTACGAAGCGCGTCGGCCGCTGACGAGGCATACGAGATCTTTTTCATGCACCACTATTGCATATTGTAATATGCCGGCAGACTGAAATATGTCAAAACGAGATTGGAGCTATTAGCCTACAGCGTGTTTTAAAATCGCCGCCACGCCTTGGGGCCTGAAATGAAAGAAGAGTATCCCCACACATGACCACCGAAAGCGACGGCTCGCCGCGCATCCTCCTGCGCTATTCGCTCACCGACGAGGAGGAGCGGGCTTACTGGCGCGTGAGCGCGGCGCGCCAGCAAAACGCGGCTGGTTCGCAACTCTACACGATGGCCTATCTCGGGGCCTTCCCGATCGGCCTTCTCGGCGGCTTCATCGGCATCGCCTTCGGCATCGATATGCAGCGCTTCGGCGGGCTCGTCGCGGCGCTGGTCGGCCTCGGCTATCTCGTGGGGCAATTCGCGCTGCATATCCTCGGGCGCAGATTCAAGGAGCGGGTCGCGACCGCGCGCCGGCAGAACTCTCCGGAAATTTACAAGGAATGGACCGTCGAGATCGCGAAAGACGGACTCAGCCAAGCGAGCAGCTCTTTTCGGATGTTTTATTCCTGGAGCATGGTCCAGTCGCTCACACGCCACGAGAAGTTTCTGATTTTTTGGATGACGCTCACGCAAGGGGTTGTCGTGCCGAGGCGCGTGCTGACGCCAAGTGAGGAAGCTCGCATCCTGGCCCTCGCCGCACAACATATCGGCCCAAAGGCATAAACCGCGGGCGGGTTCCCGCCACTCGACGCGTTCTGTATAAGGTCTACCGAATGGCGCGGCCGGAGAATATCCGCGTGCGGAACATGTATCGAGGCAAGAAACACGAAGCTTTCACGAGCCTACGCCGGAACGGCAAGGCTTTTGCCTCCACGCGCCGCACGCCTTACCTCCAAGGCCAGATCGACGGCCTCTGCGGGCTCTATGCGATCATCAACGCTTTCCAATATCTCTTCCCCGCAAGCTTCACCGATGACGACGCCTGGGAATTGATGACGATTCTGTGCGGTGCCATCGCGCATAAATTTCCGGCGGTGATCTGGAAGGGCGCGGGCGTCGAGGACACGGTCGCGCTGTTCAAGGCGGCCGAGAAATATGCGGCGGCGACGCGGCATCTGAAGGGCCGCATCGTTGTCACGAGGCCCTTCGCGCGGCGCAAGATCGACCGGGTTCAGGATTTCTGGGTCGAGATCGGGGCCTGGCTCGACGCGAACCCGCACGCCCACAACACGCGCCTTGCGTGCCTCGGCATCGGCTATCCGGACAACCACTGGACCTTGGTGGCGAAGAAGAGCGCGAAGAGCGTGACCTTCTTCGATTCCTGGGAACTCAAGCGGCTGGCGCTGCGGCAATTCACAATCTCGCAAGATGTGGCGAAAGCGAATGGCGGCATGCACAAGCTCGATACGCGGCAGACCTTCCTGATCGAGCGCAGACCGGGCTTGGTGAAGAGTGAAAGGTGAGTGGGTAAAGCGTGAAGAGTGAAGAGTGAAAAGTGAAAAGGGAAGGCGCTCGACGAATGCCTCCCTTTTCCCTTTTCCCTTTTTCGGCAAAAGCGGTTTCCACTTTTCCGGATCATGCTCTAGCTTGCGGCGCGCATCGCGGCCTCATCGCCGCCCAAACCGGAACCCGTCATGCCAGAGCTCGATAAAGTCCTAGCCCATCTCGATCAGAATCTCGACGCGGCGATCGAGCGCCTCTTTGCCTTTTTGCGCATTCCTTCGATCTCGACGGATCCGGCCTACAAGAAGCATTGCGCCACCGCCGCCGAGCATTTGAAGGCGGATGTCGCCTCGATCGGCTTTGACGCCGGCGTGCGCCCGACCAAGGGCCATCCGGTCGTCCTCGGACATGCGAAGAAGCCGGGCGCGAAGAATGGCGGGAAACGCCCGCATCTCCTCTTCTACGGGCATTACGACGTGCAGCCCGTCGACCCGTTGAATCTCTGGCACAGCCCGCCTTTCGAGCCGCGCGTCGCCGAGCTCGCGCCGGGCCGCAAGGTCATCCTCGGGCGCGGCGCGTGCGACGACAAAGGACAGGCGATGACCTTCATCGAGGCGTGCCGCGCCTGGAAGGCCGTCACCGGCTCGCTCCCGGTCGACCTCACCTTGCTGATCGAGGGCGAGGAGGAGTGCGGCTCGGTCAATCTGCCGGCCTTCGTCGAAGCCAACAAGGCAGAGCTCAAGGCCGATGCCGCGCTCGTTTGCGACACCGGCATGTGGGACCGCGACACGCCCGCCATCACCTCGACGCTGCGCGGCCTCGTCTATGAGGAGGTGACGATCAAGGCGGCCGATCGCGACCTGCACTCCGGCATTTTCGGCGGCGGCGCGGCAAACCCGATCTATGTTCTCACGAAAATCCTCGGCGGCCTGAAAAACGAGGAAGGCCGGATTCTGCTGCCCGGATTCTATGACGGGGTGCATGAGCCGCCTTCGCAACTCAAATCGGATTGGGCCGCGCTCAATCTCAAGGCCGAGGAGTTTTTAGGCCAAGTCGGCCTCGCGGTGCCGGTCGGCGAGAAGGGCCGCATGCTGATCGAGATGGTCCAGTCCCGGCCGACCTACGACATCAACGGCATCTGGGGCGGCTATGAGGGCGAGGGCTCGAAAACCGTGATCGCCTCGCAGGCTTCGGCCAAGGTCTCCTTCCGCCTCGTAGGCGATCAGGATCCGGCGAAGATCTCGGCTGCCTTCGAGAAATACGTCCGCGATCGCCTGCCCGCCGATTGCAAGGCCGAATTCACCCACCACACGAATTCGAAGGCGATCTCACTCCCGGCCGACAGCCCCCTCCTCACGCGGGCTCGCGAAGCGCTGCTCTCCGAATGGGGAAAGGCGCCGGTCACCATAGGCAGCGGCGGCTCCGTGCCGATCGTCGGGGATTTCAAGCGGATGCTCGGCCTCGACTCGCTTCTCGTGGGCTTCGGCCTCGACGATGACCGCGTGCATTCGCCGAATGAGAAATACGACCTCTCGAGCTTCCATCACGGCATGCGGTCCTGGGCGCGCATTCTCATCGCGCTCAGTGAGAAGTGAAGAGTGAATAGTGAGGGGCGAATAGCGAATGGCGAGTAACGAGTAGAATGAGGGAGTGACGGACTTCTCTTCACTCTTCACTCTTCACTCTTCACGCCACACTCTTCACTCCTGCCGCTTGCCTCACGCGAGCCCTGAGCTCCGCCGCGGCGCGCAGCTTGCCGGTCTCGATGCCGTTCCAATTGACGATCGGCTTATCCGTATAGGGCTCGACGATTGCCTGTTGCGCGGCCGTCAGCGGCACGAATGAGCAAATCAGCGAGGCCATCACGGCTTCCGCCGCCCGACCCGCGCCGTCATCGCATTTGATCGCGATGCCGAGGCCTTGCTCGGGCAAGGCGGCGCAATAGACGCCCTCGGCTCCCGTCTTGGTGAACACCTTGCTGCCGAGCGCCCCCATCACGATCGTGTCGAAGCGGCGGCTGCCGGCGACCATGAAAGGCTCCGCCGCCACCGCCTCACGCAAGCGCCGCGCCGCCGCGGCGCGATCGCGCGAAAGCTTCGCCCCGGAACCGAAGCGCGCGAAGGCGAGCGCCAGCGCCTCGAGCGGGGTGGCGTAAGTCGGGATGGAGCATCCGTCGACGCCACGCGCGGCGTCCGGAAGCTTGATCTCCATCATCTCCTCGAACACGCCCTTGATCCGCCGCTGCACGGCGTGATCGGGCCGCACATATCCCTTCGGATCGACATTCGTGGCGCAGGCGACGCAGACGAAGCCCGAATGCTTTCCCGAGCAATTATTGTGAAGCGCCGTGGGTTCGCCTCCTGCCGCCGCGAGCGCACGCGCCGCCTGCTCATTCGAAGGCCAATGCGTGCCGCATTCGAGGCAGGTGAGATCGCGCCCGGCCTTGGCGAGCATCGAGGCCGCCGCCTCGGCGTGGCGCGGCTCGCCGGAATGTGAAGAGCACGCGAGCGCAAGCTCCGCTTGCGTGAGCTCGTAACGATCGGCGGCGCCCGTCTCGATGAGGCACAAGGCCTGCAGGCCCTTGACCGCGGAGCGCGGAAAAATGCGCTTTCCGGTCTCACCGAGCGCCAGCACGGCGCGCCCATCCGGATCCATCACCACCGCCGAGCCGCGGTGCTCGCTCTCGACCGCGCCGCCGCGCGTCACCTCGACCAAAACCGGATCAGCCATCGTTCCCTTCCCTTCGCGGGCTCTCGCATCGCGTCGGAGCTTAACGCCACCTGCGTATCAGCAACCGACCGACGCTTCCCATATGAAAGGAGCCTCGTCAAAGGAAGTTTCAACCCCATTGCGCCGTTGCGCACCGGCAACAAGAACCCCACATTCGGCAAATGTACCGATTTGAAACCCCGTGCAGGCTCGAGAAAGACGACGCCGAGCGCAAGGAGATTGTGATCAGAAGGCGGAAAGGCTTTTGATGCGTGATCCTTATCAGGTGCTGGGCGTGAACCGCTCCGCCGGCGAGGCGGACATCAAGAAGGCGTTTCGCCGCCTCGCCAAGCAACACCATCCCGATCGCAACAAGGAAGACCCGAAGGCGAAGGATAAATTCGCCGAGGTGAATTCCGCCTATGAGATCCTGGGCGACAAGGAGAAGCGTTCGAAATTCGACCGCGGCGAGATCGACGCCGAAGGCAAGGAGCGTTTTCACGGTTTCGGCACGGAGCGCGGCGGGACCGGTGGTTTTCGGCGCGGCGCGGGGCCTGACGGCTTCGAGCATTTCTCCTTCGACTTCGGAGGCGCGGGTCAGGGCGCCCGCTCGGGCGCGGGGGGCGCCGCGGGCATGGAGGACATCATCGCCGAATTATTCGGGCGCGGCGCGCGGGGCCAGCAGGGTCGCGCCCAGCGCCAGGGCATGCGGGGCTCGGACGTGACCTTCGAAATGGAAGTGACTCTCGAGGAAGTGGCCAAGGGCGGCAAGCGCCGGGTCGCGCTCGGCAATGGCCGCGAAATCGAGGTGACGATACCTGCCGGGATCGAACAGGGAAAACAGATCAGGCTGCGCGGCCTCGGCGAGCCCGGCGCCGTCGGCGGCGAGCCCGGCGATGCGCTGGTGACGGTGCGCTACCAGCGCCACCCCGTTTTCGAGGTCTCGGGCAAGGATTTGCGCGTCTCGGTCGATGTGCCTCTCGCCGACGCCGTGCTCGGCGGCAGCTTGCGCGTGCCCACGCTCGGCGGCGCGGTCGAGACGAAGCTTCCGCCCGGCGCGCAGGGCGGCAAGACGCTGCGGCTCAAAGGCAAAGGCTTGCCGCTCAAATCGGGCGCGGGCGATCTTCTGGTGAGGCTCAATATCCAGATCCCGAAAGACGATAAGGACCTCGAGGCGCTGATGCGCAAGCGCCGCGAGGCGCCCGACGGACAGAGCTGATGCGGCCGCGCGCTACGATCAGAATTTGATCCTCCGTGCCGATCCCAGAAAAGCTCATTTGGCGAAGCTCACCTGGCGAAAGGCTCGAGTTTTCGATTCGGGCGTGATTTCCCGAAGAGTGGTGATTCAAGCGTGTCGATGCGTTTTCCGCTTGCGCTTGCCTCTGCCTCCTCGCACGCTACGGAACGCTTGAGAAATGGAGCCGGGACATGAGCTATGAGTCGATCATCGTCGAAAGCCATATGCTTGCGAGCGGTGACAAGGTCGGCGTGATCAAGCTCAACCGGCCACAAGTGCTCAACGCCTTGAATTCGGACCTCGTGCGCGAGGTGAATGATGCGCTTGATCGCTTCGAGGCCGATCCGCAGCTCGGCTGCACCATCATCACGGGCTCCGACAAGGCCTTCGCCGCCGGCGCCGACATCAAGGAGATGCAAGGCAAAACCTTCCCCGACACTTATCTCGAGGATTTCATCACCTCCTGGGACCGGGTCGCTTCGCGCCGAAAGCCGATCATCGCCGCGGTCGCGGGCTTCGCGCTCGGGGGTGGCTGCGAGCTCGCCATGATGTGCGACATCATCATCGCGGCCGACACGGCAAAGTTCGGTCAGCCGGAAATCAAGCTCGGCGTGATGCCGGGCTCGGGCGGCACGCAAAGGCTGGCGCGCGCGGTGGGCAAGGCGAAGGCCATGGACCTCGTGCTCACCGGGCGAATCATGGATGCGGCGGAAGCGGAGCGCTGCGGCCTCGTTTCGCGTGTCGTGCCCGCGGCCGAGCTCATGACCGAGGCGATGAAAACCGCCGAGACGATCGCCAATCTTTCCCTGCCGATCGTCATGATGGCGAAGGAAAGCGTCAATCGCGCCTATGAGACGACACTCGCCGAAGGCATCCGCTTCGAGCGGCGCGTCTTCCACGCGATGTTCGCGACCAAGGACCAGAAGGAAGGGATGGCGGCTTTCGTCGCCAAGCGCCCGCCGGCCTTCAGTGATTCGTGAAACGGGGCGCCCGCCGGCCCGCTTTCCTTTCGCGGGCGTTCGCGAGAGAGACTTCTCGGCCCTCAACGCATGATGATTGACATGGCGGCGCGCGCGCGAGCGTCGAAAGCCTTCATCTCTCGATCATAAACGCCCCAGGCGACCCGGCTCCTGACCTTCGTATGGGAGGCGAGCCGTCGCGCGGCCGCGACCGAGCCCGTTCCGAAGCCCCAGCGCGGCCCGATGTCGGCGAAGCCCGCCGTCGGGCTCGGCACTTCGCCGGTGACCGGGTAATTCGCTTCCGCGAGATATGAGCGCACGCGCAAGCAATAATCGATCGAGCGCTCCGAAAACCGCGTCTCGCCGTGGCCGGCCCGGTATTTCATCACGGCGGTGCAGATATCACCGTTGGCTAGCCGCCAGGCGCCCGCGAGATAGGCGACGCCGAGCGCGATATTGGTGTGCGGCTCGCGTAGCTCCTCGAGCGATCCGGTAAAGCCGAGAAGACGCGCCGTCGATGGGCGCACCTGCATCAGGCCGATCTCGCCGACGGCCCCCGTGGCATTCGGGTCGTAGCGGCTCTCGGTGCGGACGACGGCATCGGCAATCTCGGGAGGAAGCCCCGCCTGCTCGGCCGCTTTTCTCACGAGATCGCGGTAGAGCGACCGGCCTTGCCGATAATGGAGCGGAAGCCCCACCGCGGCGAGGCCTTCGGAAGCCCTGTCCATCTCCTGGAGAGGCGGCGGCTCGGCAAGGGCCACCGCGGAGCCGCCGAGAATGAAAGCCGCGGCGAAGGTGAAGTTTGCGAAAGGCGCGCGCGGCTTCAAGGTTCCCCGGCCGCGGATCCGGTCGCCGTCGTCGGCGAGGTCGTGTCAGGCGAGATCTTGGGTGAGCCCTTCGTGAAATGGGGCAACTGGGCGAAGAGCGCCTTCGAGGAGAAGAGATCAACCCCGGGCGCGAGGGTCGCTTGCGGGGAAGCGGGCGCGCGCGGGCTCGTCACCCGCGAAAGGGCCGCCGGCCGCACGGGCGGCAAGGGCGCCTGCGGATCGAGCGCCTCTTGCGGATTGGTTGGCGTAGCGCTCTGATCTTGCGCCCCGCTCGCGCCGGGCAAGGGCAGCTTCGCGAGAAGCCGCTGATAGAAGGGCTGATCCTCGCCCGATGTCGCCTCGGTCGCCGGCGAGGCGAAGGCCGCAAGTGTCGTATGCGCGCCGCTCGAGGGCGTCGCATCTCGACCGGAGGCGGCCGAAGCGCCATTCTGACGGCTCGCGTTCGCCACGATCACTGTAACGCCCGTCGAGGCCGATTCGTTTGAGGTCTTCGCGGCAGCGCCGGCACTCGTCACTGAAGCAACGGTCGTCTGAGCAGGCTTCGCTTGGGTCGGCGCGGAGGTCGCGACCAAGGTGGAGGCCGTGGTCGGCGAACCCACATCCTTGACGGCGGCCGCGATCGAATCCTCGTCGAAGCCGTGTGCGCGCACCGCGACCTTGGTGAGCCCACCCTTCGCGTCGAAAAGCTCGACGGTCGGGCCTTCGGCGATCGCTTCCGGCCGGCTGGTCTCGATGGTCTTGAACCTGAAGGACGGATTTTGCCCGCCGTCGTCATAGGCAAGCTTGACGGCCGGCGCGCCCTTGCTCACGAGCTCGGCGACCTGCGCATTGTCCTGGGCCCGCTTCGCGGCGACCTGCTTCGTGAGCTCGGGGTCGGAATCGGCACCGCATCCCGAGGTTTCGCCGGCGCGCGTCGTGCGATCGAAAACGTAATGGCCGTTGCAGACGCCGACCTTCGGCTCCTGCTTCGTGATCTCGAAACGATCGGCGCCCTCCTTCAGCTCACGCCAGAAGGGCATGTTCGGGTCAAGCCGATGGCGCGCGAGATTTGCCGGCGTGAAGCGGAAGGGGAAAGCCTCCATCTGCACGGCCTTCTCACCGCCCGAATGAGCCTCGCGCACCAGCGCGTAGATCTCCTCGATCTGCTGATCCGTCATGGAATAGCAGCCGGCCGATGAGCAATCGCCATGCACCATCAAATAATTGCCCGTGCCGCCATGGGCGCGGTCGTAGGCATTCGGATAACCCATGTCGTAGGACAGATGGTAATTCGAATTCGGGTTCATCTGGGCGGGCGTGATGGGGTAATAGCCCTCCGGCGCCTGCCGGTCGCCCTCCTTGCGCTTCGGGCCGAGCTGGCCGGACCAGCGGCACATCGGGAAGGTCTTCAGCAACGCGTAGCGGCCGCTCCCATCCTTCTTCCAGACCTCGAACTCGGCCTCTTGCTTATAAGTGCGGATGAGGATCGGATCCTCCTTGTGCATGCCTTTCTCTTGCATGGCGGTGAGGAGCTCTTGGGTGAGCGGCACCCAATGACGCGTATTCGAGGCATGAATTTGCGGGTCGTTGCAGGCGCCAAGGAGGCCCAAGGCCAAGGCGGCAACGAGGAAACGAGCTTGGATTAGGAAACGAGCTTGGGTGCGCGACATCATTCCATCCCAGGGCGACACGTCAGAGAAGCTTTTCCGACCTCAATGCGGCGGGAGCTGGGCACAATCGGCCGAAATCAAACCGAGTAACCTTTACCGTTCCTTAGCGGCGGTGTCGACGCTATGCCAACATAGTGTAGGGGATGTTAACCGGGTTCAGAGCCGTCGTCCAATCGCCAGGAACTTCTCGGCCCGCTTGGCGCGAAGCGAGGCGGCGTCCATGCCGCCGAGCTCACCGAGCTGAACGTCGAGCGCCTCTCCGGCGGCCACGACCGCGGCTTGCGGGTCGCGATGCGCGCCACCGAGGGGCTCCGGAACGATGGCGTCGATGACGCCGAGCCGCAACAAATCCTGGGCGGTGATTCGCATGCTCGAGGCGGCCTCCTCGGCGCGCGCGCTGTCGCGCCATAGAATCGAGGCCGCGCCCTCCGGCGAGATGACGCTGTAGATGGCATGCTCGAGCATCAAGGTGCGGTTGGCCGTGGCAAGCGCCACCGCGCCCCCCGAGCCGCCCTCCCCGATGATCAAGGCGATGTTCGGCGCGCCGAGCGCGAGGCAAGCGTCGGTCGAGCGCGCGATCGCCTCGGCCTGGCCGCGCTCCTCCGCATCGATTCCCGGAAAGGCGCCGGCCGTGTCGATGAAGGCCAGAACGGGAAGCGAAAAGCGATCGGCAAGCTCCATGAGGCGGGCCGCCTTGCGGTAGCCCTCGGGGCGCGCCATGCCGAAATTATGCTTGAGCCGCGAATCGGTCGTCGACCCTTTCTCCTGGCCGATGAGGCAGATCGGCGCGCCACGGAACCGCCCGAGCCCGCAGACGACGGCTTCGTCCTCGCCGAATTTGCGATCGCCGGCGAGCGGCGTGAAGTCGTCGATCAGGCCTTTGACGAAGTCGAGGCAGTGCGGCCGCTGCGGATGGCGGGCAACCTGCATCTTCTGCCAAGGCGACAATTGCGCGTAGACCTCGCGCAAGGCCTCGCTCGCCCTCGCCTCGAGCCTGCCGATCTCCTCGCCCGAATCGCCGTTTTTCGGCGTCTCGGCGGAGCGCAGCTCGTCGATTCTCGCCTCGAGCGCGGCCACCGGCTTTTCAAAGTCGAGATACGCCCGCATCAGGCTCCAAGATCGGTTCGCTATGAGATCGGTTCGCTATGAGATCGGTTCGCTAAAAGTTCGGTTTCGCGGCCGAGCGCGTGCGATTTGAGGTCGTTCGGGCGCGGACACAAGCCGGAACGAGAGCGTCAAGTCAAGGCGGCAAGGCTCCAGTGGGCGCGAACGTCGGCACGGGCCGCGCGCGCCTGGCGCGCTGATGCGACACCGGCAGCACGCGATAGACTTGCTTCACCGCCTCGATCACATGGATGCCGGCGAAGGGAAGCGACAAGGCATGTCCGGCGCGCTCGAAAGCCACGGCCGAGCGCAAGATGAGGGCCCGGTTGAGCGGAGGCACGAACAAAGCCTCCGTCGAGACCTCGGGGGTGAAGAGCGCCTCGCGCAAAAGCCCGGTGAGCTGAGCGCGGCTGAAAGGCTGGCCTTGGCCGAAAGGCGTCGTGTCGAGCCGCGCCCACAACCCGCGCCGATTCGGCGCGATGACGATGATCCGTCCGCCGGGCTTCAGCGTCTGCCAGATCTCCGAGAGGAGCTCCTTCGGATTGCCGGAGGCCTCGAGCGCGTGGACGATGATCGCCCGGTCAAGCGAAGCATCGCCCAAGGGCAGCATCAAGGGGTCGATGAGGGCCGAGGCCGAAGGGCCTTGGCGCGGCCAGACGGCGACGCCTTGCGCAGCCGGCATCAGCGCGATGGTGCGGTCGGTCTCGTCGCGGAAGATCGGGAGATAGGCGCTGGCGTAGCCGACGCCCGCGAGGGCGAAACCGCGAAGATCGGGCCAAAGCGAACGAAGCCGTGCCGACAGGATGCGGCGCGCCACCTGGCCGAGCGGGCTCGCATAGAAGGCCTGGAGCTGGATGACGTCGAGCGCCATGGTTTTTCAGCTTTATGGTTTTTCAGCTTTATGGGCGTGCAGCTTTCTTCGCGACCCTCGAGGGATCGCCGCCTTGGCCGGTTGCCGCCTTGGCCGCAGCGGCGGCCTTCGATTCGAGCCGCTTCCTATCACATCGATGGTTAAAATAGCGCCTTATTGCGCAAGGCGAGCATTCACGGGCGCCTCCATCATGGTTATGGAACCGCAAGGGCGGCGTTGCGATCGATTCCTTCCTCGGAGGCAACTCATGTCGATGAGAAAACCCATCGCGGCGGCACGACGGCGCGGCGGAATGGCCGCAAAACTCTCGATTCTCGCGGTTTTCATGATTTTCGGCCAGGAGAGCGCCATGACACGTGCTGCAACCCCCTCCTTCACGGTGACCACGCCTGGACTCGCGGACGGCGCGGTTCTTCCGCCGCGTCATGCGGGCTCTGGCGATTGCGGCGGCGAGAATATCTCGCCCGCGCTCGCCTGGACAGGCGTTCCCGAGGCCACGAAGAGCTTCGCCATCGTGGTTTATGATCCCGACGGCGGCAAAGGGCTCGGTTCGGTGCATTTCGTCGCTTATGATATTCCAGCCGCGGCGCACAGCTTTGCCGAAGGCGCAGGCGCCGGCACTTCGGGAGGCTTCGTCGGCGGCACGAACACAAGGGGCATAAATTCCTATGCCGGCCCCTGCCCGCCAGCCGGCGATCAGCCGCATCACTATGTGTTCAGCGTCTATGCGCTCGATCTTGCGCCGGGAACGCTCACGCCCGGGCTTACCCGCGATCTCTTCCTGCAAGCGGTGCGCGGGCATGCGCTCGCCGCATCGAGCATCGTCTTGCGTTATGCGCGGGTAGCATGAACTTCTCAAGCGTGCGAAAGGGCGCTCATCGAGCGCCCATTCGTTGCCGTCCTGTCATCCCGGCAAAGGGTGGCCCGGCATCAGGTCGTAAGGATGCTTCCATCCCGGAAGCGCTTTGATGCGCTCGCGCCAGGCATCGATCGCCGGGTAAGACGCCTTGAAATCGAATCCGGTTTCCTCGACCGGGTAGAACACATAACCCGCCATCGAGATGTCGGCGATCGTCGGCCTGTCGCCGAGGAGGAAGGCATGGTTCGAGAAATGCTTGTCCGCGATTGCGAAAGCCCGCTCGGCGCGCGCCTTGAGGAAGGCGAGCACGGCGGGATCGGTGTCCTTCACGAAGGTCCGCAGGAAGCGATAGACGGACAGGTACCCTGTGAATTTGTGGTTGTCGAACAAGATCCAGCGCCAGCACTCGGCCCGTTCATCCTCCTCTCCGGGCGCGAATTTTCCGGCCTTGCGCGCCAGGAGATCGAGGATCACGCCCGACTGGCTGATGCGCTTGCCGTCGGTCTCGAGAACGGGGGCCTCGCCGAGTTCATTGACCTTGCTTCGGTAGCGCTCACCCCGCGTCTCGCCCTTGAAGAAATCGACGAAAACCGGTTCCCACGGGAGGCCGGTGAGCGCCAGCATGAGGGCGACCTTGTAGCAATTGCCGGATTGGGCAAAACAGTGAAGCCGATACATGGATTTTCCCTGCTTGAGATCCCGGAGCCTGATGTGTCGGAAGGAGGGCGGAACCACCCTGCCTTTCTTTGACGCCAAATCCTTGCGCAAATGAAATTTCCATTTTTGCGGAATGGGCTCAAGGAAAAAGGCGAGTCGAATATGCGAGAAAGGGGCGGCGGCGCTCATGTCTGAAACGGAATGGTTGAGCGTCGGCGAGGGCGATGAGACACGGCGCATCGCGATCCTGTCGCGCCCGGGCGACGGCCCGCCTGTAGTGTGGCTCGGCGGCTTCAAATCGGACATGGTCTCGACCAAGGCCGCCCATCTCGACGCGTGGGCCGCGCGCGAGGGCCGGGCCTTCTTGCGCTTCGATTATTCGGGCCATGGCGTGTCCGAGGGCCGCTTCGAGGACGGCACGATCGGTCGCTGGCTCGAGGAGGCGCTCGCCGTCATCCGCCGGCACGCGGGTGCGCGCCCTCTGCTCGTCGGTTCCTCGATGGGCGGCTGGATCGCCTTGCTCGCCGCGCATCAGCTCGCGAAGGAAACGCCAAAGCTTCGCCCGATGGGCCTCGTCCTCATCGCGCCAGCTGTCGATTTCACGGAAGTGCTCATGGGAAAGGAGCTTTCGCCCGAGGCGCGGCGCGAGATCGAGGAGAAGGGCGTCTATCTGCGCCCTTCCGCCTATTCGCCAGAGCCTTACCCGATCACGCGAAATCTCATCGAGGAAGGAAAACGCCATCTCCTTCTCGGCGGCACGATCCAGACCGGGTGTCCCGTTCATGTCCTGCAAGGCATGCGCGATCCGGACGTGCCCTGGCGCCACGCCTTGACGCTGATGGAGCATCTCTCCGGAGACGAGAGCGTCATCACCCTGATCAAGGATGGCGACCATCGCTTGTCGCGCGAGGAGGATCTGGCGCGGCTCCTGGCCGCGATTGAGGGGCTCGATCCGGGCTGAGCGGGGCTCGCCCTCTTGGTGCCCTCATCGCATGAGCTTGCGGAGCGGCTTTTCCTGTCGTAACCCAAGCCATGGCTCAGAACCGGGATATGACCGTTCCTCCTGCGCGCGACAGTGGCGGGGGATTGTTCACGGTGATCAGCGTCGCGGTGCTCGTTGGCACCGAGATCATGGGCGCCGCTCTCGCCGCCGGCTGGGCGCTGGCCGGCCTGATCGAGCTCGGCCCGACCCTCACCTATGCGCTCATAGCGATTTTCGGCGCCGGCGGCATCGCGCTTCTCGTCATGTTCGTGCGCAGTGCCTTGCGGGTCGAATTCGCAGGCCGCGGGCGCTGAGCCAAGCCCTCCCCGCGCGCCCATGCTGAGCCGCAGGCATATGTTGCAGGCGATGGCGGCATCCGTGCTCGGCGCCGCCGATGCGAAGGCAAAACCGGCCTCCCTCGACTTCGGCCCACCTGCGCCTTTCTCGCATGACGCCTTGAAGGAACGCGCCAAGGCGCTTGCGGCGCAACCCTATGTGCCACCGCCCCGCCCTAACCCCGAGATCGTGCAGAAGCTCGATTACGACGCGCACGGCAAGCTGCAATTTCGCTATGAATATGCGCTCTGGGGCGATGGCGGAGGGGCTTATCCCATCACCTTTCAGCATGTCGGCAAATATTTCCCGAAGACCGTGCGCATGTATGCCGTGACCCAGGGCGAGGCGCGCGAGATTCTCTATCGGCCGGAATATTTCACGATACCGCCGTCGAGCCCGGCCGCGTCCTTGCCGAAGGATGCTTCGGCCTTCGCCGGCCTGTGGATCATGGAAGCGCGCGACGGCCCCGATTGGAAGGTGCTCGAGCCGTGGGTCACCTTCCTTGGCGCCTCCTATTTTCGCGCAGTGGGCGAGCTCGGTCAGGTCGGCATGTCGGCGCGCGGCGCCGCGATCACGCCCGGCGGCCTCGGACCGGAGGAATTCCCGGATTTCGTGGCGCATTGGATCGAGCCCGCCGCCACGGATGACGATCCCGTCATCCTGCACTCGCTTCTCGATTCGCCGAGCCTTGCCGGCGCCTACCGCTTCGCCTTGCATCGCAGCAAGGGCGTGGTGATGGATATCGAGGCCGATCTTCACACGCGCGCGCCGATCGAGCGTCTCGGCATCGCGCCGCTCACCTCGATGTTTTGGTATTCGCAAACCGCGAAGCCGACGGCCATCGACTGGCGTCCCGCCGTGCATGATTCCGATGGGCTCGCGCTCTGGACGCGCGCCGGCGAGCATATCTGGCGGCCCTTGAACAATCCGCCGCGCACGACGCTCTCGAGCTTCCTCGACGAAAACCCGCGCGGCTTCGGCCTTCTTCAGCGCGACCGCAACTTCGACCATTATCAGGACGGAGTGAAATATGAGAAGCGCCCCTCGACCTGGGTGGAACCGCTCAGCGATTGGGGTCAAGGCGCCGTGCAGCTTCTCGAATTCCCGACGGATGACGAGATCCACGACAACATCGTGGCAAGCTGGGTGCCGAAGGCGCCGACCGTGGCGGGGCAAAACCTCTCCTTCACCTATCGGCTCTATTGGCTCGCCGACGAACCCTTCCCGACACCGCTGGCGCGCGTCGTCGCGACGCGCCTTGGGCGCGGCGGACAGCCAGGCCAGCCGCGCCCGAAGGGCGTGCGCAAATTCCTGATCGAGTTCGAGGGCGCGCCGTTGCGCGACCTGCCCTATGGCGTCAAGCCCGAACCCGTGGCGACGGCCTCGCGCGGCACCTTCGGCCCCTACCGGTTCACCGAGCCCGTCCCCGACGATGTGCCGGGCCATTGGCGCACCCAATTCGACCTCATTGTCGACGGGCAAGAGCCGGTGGAATTGCGCTGCTATCTCAAGCTCGGCGAGAAGACGCTCTCCGAGACATGGGCGTATCAGTATTATCCGTTTTGAACGGGGAAGGGCGAGTAGCGAGTAGCGAAATCGCGAGTAGTGAAAAGTGAGATAGTGAATGGTGATTGGCGATCTTCCCTCTTCACTCTTCACTCTATCTCGCTACTCGCCAATCCCCCGCCTCCGCATCGCCGCTTCGAGCGTGTTCGAGAGCAGGCAGGCGATGGTCATCGGGCCGACGCCTCCAGGCACCGGCGTGATCGCTCCGGCGACCTTCGCGGTTTCCGCGTAAGCGACATCGCCGACGAGCTTCGTGCGCCTCTCGCCGGCCGCTGGGTTCGGCACGCGGTTGATGCCGACGTCGATGACGATGGCGCCGGGTTTCACCCAATCGCCGCGGACCATCTCCGGCTTGCCGACCGCGGCGACCAGAATGTCGGCGCGGCGGCAGACGGCGGGAAGATCGCACGTGCGCGAATGGGCGATCGTCACCGTCGCGCTCCCGGCCAGGAGCAATTGCGCCACGGGCTTGCCGACGAGGATCGAGCGGCCGACCACCACGGCTTCGGCACCGGCGATATCGGGCCTCACGCTGCGCACGAGCTCGAGGCAGCCGAGCGGCGTGCAAGGAGCGAGCGCCGGCGCACCGGCGAGCAAAAGCCCGGCATTCATGGGATGCAGCCCGTCGACATCCTTGCGCGGGTCGATCGCTTCGATGACGCGGGTGGCATCGATCTGGCGAGGCAGCGGCAGTTGCACGAGGATGCCGTCGACCTCGTCATCGGCGTTGAGGCGTTCGACGAGCGCGAGAAGCTCCTTCTCGCTCGTGGCGGCAGGAAGCTTGTGCTCGAAGGAGCGCATACCGGCTTCGACCGTCTGGCGTGCCTTGTTGGCCACATAGACCCGGCTCGCGGGATCGTCGCCGACGAGCACGACGGCAAGGCCCGGTGTCGCCTTGTGGCGCTCCTTCAGCGCCGCGACCCGCGCCGCCACCTTGGCCCGGAGCGCCTCGGCGATCGCCTTGCCGTCGATGACGCGGGCGCTCATCCGGTTTCCTTTTTCGATGGTGAGATCTCGCGATGCGCCTCGAGCGCGGCGGCAAGGCTCCGAGGGTCGCCCTCGACGCGGACGGATTTGAGCCGCGAGCCGTGGCCCGCGACGAGCGACACGCGGCTTCGTGCGACCCCGCAGCTTTTGGCGATGAGGGCGAGAAGCGCCTCGTTCGCGGCGCCTTTTTCGGGCACGGCCCGCACTCGCGCCGAGAGCACGCGCCTGCCGTCCGCGAGCCGCGTTTCGCCTTCGAGAAGATCGCGCGAGGCGCGAGGCGTCAGGCGCACGTCGAGGCGCAGAGAATTGGAAGAAGCTTCCATCCTTCTTAGGGGACGTAAGGCAAAACGTATTCTTCGATTTCGCGAGAAATAAGCCAAATAAGTAGGATCACGACGATGGGTGAGATATCCACGCCGCCCATATTGGGCAAACGTTCCCTGATCGGCCGCAACACCGGCTCGGTCAGGCGGTTCAATGTGTCCCAGATCGTGCGGACGAGATCATTGCGAAAATTGACCACGTTGAATGCAATTAGCCAGCTCATTAATGCGGTTATGATAATGATCCATAGGTAGAGCTGCAGAAGCCATAGGATCAATTCGATGATCGGGCGCATTGGACCAACTCTGGTGAAAGGTCGCGTCTTTTAGCCTGGACGCGAAATCTCGGCAATGCGAACCGGCAAAGCTGGCGAACCGGCAAAGCTCGCGCACTGGCGGTCCTTGCCCGACATGTTATGTCTTCGGAGACATCAAGGAGATATAAGCCGATGCGTGCGAAGCTCGTCCTTGCCTTTCTGATTCTCGGCGTGGGGCCTTCGGCGGGCCTCGCGCAGCAAGGCGGTGGCTCGCAAGGCGAGAACGAGGTTCTCAACGGCCCGGCAGCCTATGGGGATTGGACGACGGACAGGCCGGGGCTGCGGCGCAAGCTCACCACGGCCGATCTGCCCGCGCCCTACGCCACAAGGCCCGCCGCCAATGGGCCGTCGGTGACGCGAGCGCCGCAAGGCGCCAAGCCGAAGGTGCCTCCGGGCTTCTCGGTCGAGCCTTTCGCCACCGGGCTCTCCGGCCCGCGCCTCATGCGCGTAGCGCCGAACGGCGACATCTTCGTCGCTGAAACCTATGCCGGGCGGGTTCGCGTGATTCACGCCGCGGACGGGGCCGCGAAGCCTGAGAAGATGGAGGTGTTCGCGCAAGGGCTCGATGAGCCCTTCGGCATCGCCTTCTACCCGCCAGGCCCCGACCCGAAATGGGTCTATGTGGCGGATACGAACGCCATCTTGCGCTTTCCCTACATGAGCGGCGATCTTTCGGCGCGCGGCGAGCCGGAAGTGGTGGTGAAGGATTTGCCGACGGGCGGCCACACGACCCGCGACGTGATCTTCCCGCCCGATGGCAGCAAGATGTATGTCTCGGTGGGCTCGGCCTCGAATGACGCCGATACCCTGCGCGGAGAGGAGGCGCAGGAGGAAGCCTTCATCGCGAGCCACCCGCTCGGCGCCGCCTGGGGACGGGAAGAAGAGCGCGCCGACGTGCTCGTCTTCGACCCGCAAGGCCGCTTCGGCCATATCTTCGCGACGGGGTTGCGCAATTGCGTCGGCCTCGCCATTCACCCGCAAACCAAGGATCTGTGGTGCTCGACGAATGAGCGCGACGGGTTCGGCGATGATTTGCCGCCCGATTTTGTGACGCGAGTGAAGGAAGGCAGCTTCTTCGGCTGGCCCTGGTATTACATCGGCGCGCATCAGGACCCGCGCCACAAGGGCGAGCGCGCCGATCTCGCCTCGAAGGTGAGCGTGCCGGACGTGCTTCTCCAGCCGCATTCCGCCCCGCTCGCGATGACCTTCTATGAGCGCCCGTCCGGAGCGGCGCCGGCGGCCTTCCCGCGGGATTACGACGGGGATGCCTTCGTCGCTCTGCACGGTTCCTGGAATCGCGCGAAGCGAACGGGCTACAAACTCGTGAGAATCAAGCTCAACGAGGGCGTGCCGCGCGGCGAATATCAGGACTTCCTCACTGGCTTCGTCACGAACGATGCGAATGTCTGGGGACGGCCGGTCGGCGTCGTCGTCGCCCATGACGGCGCCCTGATCGTGAGCGAGGACGCGAACGGCACCTTATGGCGGATCACTTGGCGCGGCGGGAACTGACCGGCGTCGCCTCAGCCCACCTTCACCAGCACCTTGCCCTTGGCCTCGCGCCGCGCGAGCACGCCGAGCGCCGACGCCGTCTCGGCGAGCGGGAAGACATGGTGCACATGGGCTGACAATCTGCCTTCCTTCGTCCAGGCGAAGATCTGATCCATGTTGGCGCGATGCGTCGCGGGCTCGCGCTCGACGAAGGAACCCCAGAACACGCCTTGGATGTCGCACCCTTTGAGGAGCGCCAGGTTGAGCGGAATTTTCGGGATGGCGCCGGCCGCGAAGCCCACCACGAGGTAGCGGCCTTGCCAGGCGATGGCGCGCAGCGCCGGCTCCGCGAGATCGCCGCCGACCGGATCGTAAATCACATCGGCGCCGCGCCCGTCGGTCAAGGCGCGAAGCCCCTCCTTCACGTCGCGGGCCGCGTAGTCGAGCGTCAAATCGGCCCCATGCGCCGCGGCGAGCTGGAGCTTGTCCGCCGAGGAGGCGCAAGCGATGACGCGCGCGCCCATGGCATGGCCGATCTCGACGGCCGCGAGGCCGACGCCGCCGGCCGCGCCGAGAACCGCGAGCGTCTCTCCGGCCTTGAGCCGGGCTCGATCCTTGAGTGCGTGCAGCGAGGTGCCGTAAGTCACGATCAGGCCGGCCGCCTGCTCATCGGTGACGCCGTCGGGAATGCGCAACAGGCGCTCCGCGTGCAAGGTGATGCGCTCGCGACAGCAGCCATGGCCCGGGAAGGCCGCGACGCGCTCGCCGACCCGCCATTGCGTCACGCCCTCGCCGACCGCCTCGATCCTGCCGGCGCATTCGGCGCCCGGCGAGAAAGGCAGCTCCGGCCGGAACTGGTATTTACCGGAAAGCATCAGCGTATCGAAGAAATTCAAGCCGACGACCGCGACCCGCACCAGCACTTCGCCAGATCCCGGCTTCGGCTCGGCCACCTCGGCGAGCTCGAGCATCTCGGGTCCGCCGAGCTTTCGACAAAGAATGGCTTTCATGATGTCTCCAGGCCGGCGGCGCGCGGAAGTTGCGGCTCGCCGGATTGTAAGATGTCGCTCGGCTGTGTCACAAGTCGGTTGAGGAAGCCCGCGCGGCCGAAGATGGAGGCAAGAAGCGATGAAAAGCCATGCACAGGTTGTGGTGATCGGCGGCGGCGTCGTGGGCGCGAGCGTGCTCTACCATCTCACCAAGGCCGGCTGGAAGGATGTGGTCCTCGTCGAGCGCGCCGAGCTCACCTCCGGTTCCACCTGGCACGCGGCCGGCGGCATGCACACGATCAACGGCGATCCGAATGTCGCCAAGCTCCAGCAATACACGATCGGCCTCTACAAGGAGATCGAGGAGATCTCCGGCCAGAGCTGCGGGGTGCATGTCAGCGGCGGCCTGATGCTCGCCGGCACACCCGAGCGCCTCGACTGGCTGAAGATGACACAGGCGCGCGGCCGCTATCTCGGCATGCAGCTCGATCTCGTCTCGATGGATGAAGCGGTGAAGCTCATGCCCTTTATCGAGAAGAAATATTTCGTCGGCGCGCTCTACGACCCGCTCGAAGGCCATGTCGATCCGTGGGGCGTGACGCAGGCCTACACCAAATCGGCGCAGATCGCGGGAGCCGAAATCTACCGCCACACGCGCGTCACCGAGCTCCGCCAGCGGCCCGACGCTTCCTGGGATGTGAGCACCGAAAAAGGCGATATCCACGCCGAGCATGTGGTGAATGCCGGCGGGCTCTGGGCCAGAGAGGTCGGCCGTATGGTCGGGCTCGAGCTCCCCGTTCTCGCGATGGAGCACCAATATCTGATCACCGAGGACATGCCCGAGATCGCGGCGAGCGCAAAGGAGCAGCTCCACGTCATCGATTTCGAGGGCGAGATCTACATGCGCCAGGAGCGTGGCGGCATGCTCATGGGCACTTACGAGCGCCGCGGCCAGCCCTGGAGCGAACAGGTGACGCCCTGGGATTTCGGCCAGGATCTCCTGCCCAACGATCTCGACCGCATCGCGCCATCGCTCGAGGTGGGCTTCGAGCATTTCCCGGCGATCGGGCGCGCCGGCATCAAGCGCGTCGTCAACGGCCCCTTCACCTTCGCGCCCGACGGCAACCCGTTGATCGGCCCCATCCGGGGCTTGCGCAATTTCTGGGTCGCGTGCGGCGTGATGGCCGGCTTCAGCCAAGGCGGCGGCGTCGGCCTCTCGCTCGCGAATTGGATGACACAAGGCGATCCGGGTGCCGACATCTGGGGCATGGATGTCGCCCGCTTCGGCGATTTCGCCACGCTCGCCTACACCAACGCCAAGGTGCGCGAGAATTACTCGCGCCGCTTCCGCATCCGCTTCCCGAACGAGGACCTCGAAGCCGCAAGGCCGTTGCGCACGACGCCGATCTACGAAACGCTCAAAAGCCAAAACGCCGTCTTCGGCGAGAATTGGGGGCTCGAGCACGCGCTCTGGTTCGCGCCGAAAGGAACAGAGCCGAAAGAAGAGATCACCTTCAAGCGCTCGAACGCACATCCGCATGTGGGGGCGGAAGTGAAGGCGGTGCGCGAAGGCGCAGGCCTCATCGAGATCTCGAACTACGGCAAGTTCGAGGTGACGGGGCCTGGCGCCGAAGCCTTCCTGTCGCGGATCATGGCGAACAGGGTGCCGGAAGTCGGCCGCCTCACGCTCACCCCCATGCTGAACGAGCGCGGCAAGCTCATTGGCGATTTCACCATGTGCCGACCGGAGAAGGAACGCTTCTTCCTCATCGGCACCTTCTCGACCGAGAATTATTACCGTCGCTGGTTCGAGCGGCACCTGCCGGAACGCGGCGTGACGCTTCGGCCTTGCGCCATGGAATATGTCGGTCTTGCGATCGCCGGCCCGAGATCGCGCGAGCTCTTGCAACACCTCGTGCGCGACGAGCTCTCCTCGAACGCGACGCCCTTCCGCGCCTTCCGCCGCATGGATGTCGGCATGGTGCCGGCCTTCGTCGGGCGCGTCTCCTTCACGGGCGACCTCGGCTATGAGATCTGGGTGACGAGCGAATATCTGCGCGCGCTTCACAAGCTTCTCATCGAGGCCGGCCAGGATCTCGGCTTGCGGCATTTCGGCGGCCGCGCGCTCAATGCGATGCGGCTCGAGAAAAGCTTCGGCACCTGGGCGCGCGAGTACCGGCCGATCTACGGGCCTTACGAGGCGGGGCTTGGCGCCTTCATCAGCTTGCGCAAGGGCGATTTCATCGGAAGATCGGCCGCGCTCGAAGAGAAGGAGAGCGGCGGCACATTGAGATTGTGCACCTTCAAGGTCGACGCGGCCGATGCCGATGCGATCGGCGACGAGCCTATCTGGCATGACGGCAAGGTGGTCGGCTGGGTTACCTCGGGCGGCTATGCGCATACGAAGAGCGCCTCGATCGCGCTCGGCTATGTGCCGAAGGCGGTCGCGGCCGAGACTTCCGGCTTCGAGATCGAGATCATCGGCGATCGCCGCAGGGCGACGCGGCTTTCAGAACCGATCTTCGATCCGAAAGGTGAGAGGATGCGGGCCTGACGGCGCGCTGAATGCGCTTGAACGCCTGCATGCCTGAATGCCCCGGACTTCCCCGCCGATGAGCATTTGCCGCCTCGGCGACCACCCGCTCCGCATCGCCGAGCTCGTGGCGGTGGCGCGCCACGGGGCGCGCGTTAAGCTCGCGCCGAAGCTTGTCGCGAAGCTCGGGATCGCGCGCGGCGCGATCGAGCAGGCTTTGGCGCGCGGCGAGAAGGTCTATGGTCTCACGACGGCGCTCGGCGCCGCCGTCGACACCGCTCTCGACGCAACGGACCTTGCGGACTTCCAGCGCCGCACCTTGCGCGCCCGCATGGTCGGCGTGGGCGACGCCTTGCCGAAGGAGGCAACGCGCGCGCTCCTCATCGCGAGGCTTGCCGGGCTCGCGCGCGGCGCTTCGGGCATCTCGCCCTCGATCCCGCAAGCGATCGCCGATCTCTTGAACGCCGGCGTCACGCCGGTCGTGCCGGCGATCGGCTCGCTCGGCGCCGCCGATCTCGCGCCGCTCGCGCATGCCTTCGCGGTGCTGGCGGGCGAGGGCGAAGCTGAGTTCAAGGGACGCGTTCTGCCGGGCCTCGAGGCGCTGGCCTCGGCTGGGCTTTCGCCCGTCGTGCTCGGCCCAAAGGATGCGATCGC
>DASZIL010000198.1:0-3276 GCA_035949255.1 Beijerinckiaceae bacterium
ACGGCGGATTGAGCTCCATCCCGCTCACCTGATCGGCGCTTTCCACCTTCATCCGCCGGCGGGAAGGCCGACGCGCGGATCGCGGCCCGATCCGGCATATGTCAGATTTTTTAGGGAACCAAAGCGCGTCCTCGCGCGTAACGAGCCTGTCTGAAGGCGGCTATTCGGTCGATGCGCCTCGTTGGTTTGGCTCCACGAGAGGAACGGATCATGAATTTCGGCAATCTCCTGCATTGGGCCATCATTTTTCTCGTGGTTGCGATCGTCGCGGCGTTGCTCGGATTCGGGGGCGTCGCGGGGACCGCCATGGAAGGCGCGCGCATCCTGTTCTGGGTCGCGATCGTGCTTGCCGTGCTCGCATTCCTCTTCAACTTCATGCGCGGACGCGCGTAGAGCGATTTGGCGACACGTCAGCTCGACGAGCAAGCGAGCGAATGATGGCTGGACGACTTGAAGCCATCATTCCCGAGTAGCGCACGAACTTGGCGGGGGAAGAAGCGCCACAGCCTCGCGCTCAGCGAGACTGAGGCGAAGAAAAATCGGCGGGGCCGCGCCCATGCTCGTCCGGGGGGTCTGCTTCGCCACGAAATTCGCCCTCGCCATTGAGCTCATGCAACCCAAGTGTGGCTGCCAGGCGCTGGCGTGCACGATTGACCCGGCTTTTGATGGTGCCCACCGCGCAACCGCAAATCTTCGCTGCTTCATCATAGGAGAAGCCGGAAGCGCCGATGAGGACGAGCGCCTCGCGCTGCTCTTGCGGCACGGCGTTCAATGCCGATTTGAAATCCGCCATGTCGAGATGGGCAATCTGAGCCGGTTCCGTGACGAGGCCCGCCGCATAAATGCCGTCCGCATCCTCGACCTCGCGCCAGCGCTTACGGTATTCGGAATAGGCCGTGTTGCGCAGGATGGTGAACAGCCAAGTCTTCAAATTCGTGCCCCGCACGAAGCTTTGCTGATTGGCCCAGGCCTTGATCAGGGTTTCCTGGACAAGATCATCGGCACGATCGGGCGTCGCGCCGAGCGAACGTGCGAACGCCCTCAGGCTTGGAATGGTGGTCAACAGTTCCCGAGTGAAAAAGCCGTCTTCTTGCGGATCGGCTCTCGTCATCTCGGCTTCGATTCCTTTTCGGCCAACGCACGCAGGAGATCGACGAACTTATCCGGAATCGGCTCGGCCTCGAGCTGTTCGTAAAGCAGGCGCAACTTGCGGCCGATCTGCTTTTGCGCCTCGTCACTGAGAGTAGGCGCTTCCTCCTGCTCGTCCGGCTGGGGATTATGAGGCATCATCTGGGCCCTGGCAAACCTGGCAGCGGAACCCTTGCCATCGGCAAAGTTGCCGGGCAAATCCCCGCGGAACATCCCGAATTGGACGCGCGAAGCGTGTTTTTGTTCCGCTCCAGGCCTTTCTGGGGATAGTCTCGTATCATAGACTTCGTTGACAACGAGTTGACAAGCATTTTTCCACCGCTATTGCCGACAATGTCTTCGCCGCATGGAGGGAGGCAGATTTGTCCATCGCCGTCCAGGTCGCGCAACATCTTCCTTTCCTGCGACGCTTTGCCCGGGCTTTGGCCGGGAGCCAAGCCGAGGGAGACGATCAGGTCGTGCGTCTTCTCGAGGCGTTACTGGCGGATTCCGGCGTTCTTCCGGGTGACCTGCCGACAAAGCTCGCCCTTTATAGGGTTTTTGTGAGGATGCGGCGCGATGCCGTCAATCGTCTGAAAACTCGCGCCGAAAGCGGAAAGCTTTCCCTGGCCGAAGCCCGGTTGAGCCACCTGACGCCGCTCTCGCGCGAGGCCTTTCTCCTCACCACGGTCGAGGAATTCAGCATCGAGGATGCGGCGCGTATCCTTGAGTGCAGCGAAGCGAAGGTCCGAGAGCTTGTCGAAGAAGCAGGGCGCGAGATCACACGGCAAGTCGCGACCGAGGTGCTGATCATCGAAGACGAGCCGATGATCGCCATCGACATCGAGACGATCGTGCAAAGTCTCGGCCACCGTGTGCATGGGATCGCGCGGACGCATGATGAATCCATCGCGCTCTTCAGGTCGGGCTCGCCTGGGCTTGTGCTTGCCGATATCCAGCTCGCGGACGGCAGCTCGGGGCTCGAGGCCGTGAACGAGCTTTTGCGGCTGCGCGAAGTGCCCGTGATCTTCATCACCGCCTTTCCGGAGCGCCTCTTGACGGGCGAGAGGCCAGAGCCGACCTTCCTGCTGACGAAACCCTATCAGCCGGACACGGTGCGCGCGACGATCAGCCAAGCGCTCTTCTTCGACGAACGCTCGCACGCTCCGGGTTGAGAATTGGCGCTCGATGCGCATGTGCCTGCAATTCACGCCCACTTCCATCCAGCCGGCGTGAGCCCGCCGACGCCTGCTCGAGGGAATGGCCGATGCCTTCCCTGATCCAGGCCCGCATGGCCTCTTCCGCCGAGATGCCGGCGGTCTTCTCCGACGAGGCGCTGATCGCGCACGCGCTTGCCTTCGAGGCCGGCTTGGCTGAAGCCGAAGCCGAATGCGGTGTCATTCCGCGAAGCGCCGCCCGAACCATCGCGGAAGCGGCTCAGACGCTGAAACTCGATCCCCGAGAGCTCGCCGAAGCCGCCGCGCATGCCGGCACGCTCGCCATTCCGCTGGTGAAGCGGCTCGGCGAGGCGGTCGCGAAGATCGATCGCGATGCTGCGGGGCATGTGCATTTCGGCGCCACGAGCCAAGACCTCGCGGACACGGCCCTGGTGCTGCAGCTTCGCGCTGCCTGCGGGCTCTTGAAGCGCGATCTCGCGCGCCTCGCCGAGGCGCTTGCGGCGCTCACCGAGAAGCATCGCGGCACGGTGATGTTGGCGCGCACGTTGATGCAGCCGGCCTTGCCGACGAGCTTTTCGGTCAAGACCGCTTCCTGGCTGGTCGGCGTCGAAGACGGTCTCTTGCGTCTTATGCGCGAAAGCGAGCACGCGCTCACCCTTCAGCTCGGCGGCGCCGCCGGCACGTTGTCGGCGCTCGGCGACAAGGGCGTGGAGGTGACACAGCGCCTCGCCTCGCGCCTTGGCCTCGCGCTTGCGCCCATGCCCTGGCACACGCGCCGGGACGCCGTCGCGGGCCTCGGCAGTGCGCTCGGCATCCTCACCGGCACGCTCGGCAAGATCGCCCGCGATCTTGCGTTGTTGTCGCAAGCCGAGATCGGGGAAGCGGCCGAACCGTCCGGCCAAGGGCGCGGAGGTTCATCCACCATGCCGCACAAGCAAAACCCCATCGGTTCCATGGTGGCGCTCGCGGC
>DASZIL010000199.1:0-5218 GCA_035949255.1 Beijerinckiaceae bacterium
GCCGCGAGATTCGGGCCTTCCTTCATAGTTCGGTTATAGCCGAAGCATGGGAGGACCGCAAGTTCCAAATTCGGTCGGGAAGACAATACGACGCGAGGAGAAGTCAAATGGATTGCCTGGCCGAATGGCATAAACCGCAAGTGCGCGAGGCTGTGACGATCAAGCCGAGCATTCTGTATTTCGGCACGCCGGTCGTCCTCATCACCACGATGAATCCGGACGCGACCGTCAACATCTCGCCGATGTCCTCGGCCTCGGCGCTCGGCGACCGCGTCGTGCTCGGCTGCACGGCGAGCGGCCAAGGCATCGCGAATCTGCGCCGCCAGAAGGAGTGCGCGCTGAACTTCCCGTCACCCGAATTGTGGCACAACGTCGAGCGCATCGCGCGCGCCACGGGACGGCGCGATGTTCCCGCGGAGAAGGCCGCCATCGGCTACGAATATGTGGCCGACAAATTCGCGCTCGCGGAGCTTTCGCAGTTGCCTTCAGAGACCATCCAGCCTCCGCGCATCGCCGAATGCCCGCTGCAATTCGAGGCCGAGCTCGTCGAGGCGCGCGCCTCGAGCGGGCCTGAGGGCGAGCCCGCCTTCTACATCGTCGAGACGCGTGTGAAGCGCGTGCACGCGCATCGCGAGGTCGTCGTCGACGGCACGAACCACGTGGATCCGGCCCGCTGGGAGCCGCTGCTTTACGTCTTCCGCCATTATTTCGGCACGGGCGCCGATCTCGGGAAGACGTTCAAGGCGGAACTTTGAGGCGCGAAGGGCCGTGGTATCGGATTGTAGGAAGTGCTGATGCTGAGAGCCGTAATCATCGGCATAAGATCGGAAGCGGGGCTAATCGCTGTTGAACCCATTTATCGAATATTAGCGTAGGGCTTGTCTGCTGCGGGCGGAGCCGAGGAGCGCGCGCAACAGAAGCATTGCGTTTCGCGGATTCTCCCCGATACGGCGCACGGCGTAAGGCCACCAATCCTGTCCAAAGGGGAGATAGAGGCGTACTCGCTGGCCGCGTCGTGCGAGGTCCTCGGAGACATCGTTGCGCACGCCGAATAGCATCTCGAACTCATATTCGTCGGCGCGCCATCCTGCAGCCCCTGCGCGCTCGAGGGCGTAGGCTTGCAGCTGGTCATCATGGGTGGCGAGGATGGGATAGAACCCCGCATTGCGGGCGTCCCGCGAGAACATAAGATCGATGAGGCGGCGCGAGTTGGCCTTGATTTCGAACCGGCGCGTAAAGGCAATCTCGCTGCCGGCAGCAAACGCACCTTTGACTAAGCGAAGCCTAGTACCACGTCGGATCTGCGCACGGATATCTGCCTCGGTTCGCCGCAGATAGGCCTGAAGCGTGAGCGCCGCGGGCAATCCCGCTGATTTGATCGCGTCGTGAAGCGCGATCGTCGCATCGACGACGCCCTGGTCCTCCATGTCAAGCATCAAGGCATGCACGCCGGGGCGATTGCACGCGGCCCGGTGAACGGCTTCGGCGATCGTGAACGCATTGAGTCGGACCTTGGCGGGATCGAGGCTGTGCCCGATCTGCGTGAGGTCGACGGAGACATGGACGTCGAGTCCAGTCTGCCCAAGAAGAGCGGCCACCGCGAGCTTAGCGGAGACGTTTTCTGCGACAAGATCCGCACTGTTCACGTATTCACCGAGGTAAAACAGCGATCCACGGATTGAGTGCTTTGCATACAGAGCGGCGGCGCAAGCGACCGCCTCTTCCGCTGTGGCGCCCGCAATAAAGCGGGAGGCGAGTAGCGAAGCGGCACCCCATCGCTGCTGCATCGTCGCCTTCACAGTCTGCGACCGCGCAAGCGTGATCATACCTGATTGCCACGTGCGACGGATCATCGTGGTTGGCTAATGAAGGAAATGACGCTTTTGCTGAAGGGATCACGATCCCTCGATCACCGCCGCCCAATCACAGCTTCTCGACCTGCCCGTATTCGAGCTCGACCGGCGTCGGGCGGCCGAAGATCGACACCGCGACCTTGAGGCGGGCGCGAATCTCGTCGATCTCCTCGACGGTGCCGTTGAAGGTGGCGAAGGGGCCGTCCGAGACCCGCACCTGCTCGCCGATGTCGAAATGCACCGAGGGCTTCGGGCGCTCGACGCCCTCTTGCACCTGGCCCTTGATCTGCATCGCCTCGCGCTCCGAGATCGGATGCGGCTTCTTGTCGGCGCCGAGGAAGCCCGTCACCTTCGGCACATTCTTGATCAGGTGGAAGACATCATCGGTGAGCTCGCATTTCACGAGCACGTAGCCGGGGAAGAACTTGCGCTCGGCATCGACCTTCTTGCCGCGCCTGACCTCGACGACCTTCTCCATCGGCACGAGGATTTCCTCGAACTTGTCGGAAAGCCCCCGTTGGGCCGCCTGGTCCTTGATCGACTGGGCGACCTTGTTCTCGAAGTTCGAATAAGCGTGAACGATATACCAATGCGCCGCCATGGCTTTAGCGTCCGATCCCTAAAATGAGGCCGACGAACAGGCGCAACACCTGGTCGGCGAGGAAGAAGAAGGCCGAAGCCGCAAGCACCATCACGAAGACGCCACCCGTGGTCACGAGCGTTTCCTTGCGCGTCGGCCAGGTGACCTTGGCGCCTTCGGCACGGACTTCTTGCAGGAATTGAACCGGGTTTTCCATCTCGCGATCCTTCGGGCGCGGTCCTCGCCGGGCGCTTGACGCCAGGATGAGGCCCGCCCAAAACGAACGGGGCGCGGGACCTCGTGGCCGCGCGCCGCCTTGGGCTTTATATATCGACGTCCGGCCGCTTCGCCAAGGGGGAAGTTTGTCGTAAGCACATGGCAGGAGTGGAGGGACTCGAACCCCCAACCCCCGGTTTTGGAGACCGGTGCTCTAGCCGATTGAGCTACACTCCTTTAAGGCCGTCACACGCTCCTTTGCCGAAAGCGCGGCCCTGAAGCAAGGGAAAACGCGTCGATATTGCCGGCGCCGGGTCGCCAGGCCCTCACCCCTTATGGCTCAAGCCCCCATCGATCGTGACGATGGTGCCGGTCGTGTAGGCCGACAGGTCGGAGGCGAGGAAGGCCACCATGGCGGCGATTTCCTCAGGGGTCGCGGCGCGGCCGAAGGGCAAGTCCGTGAGCATCTCGCGCCAGCGCTCGGGGTCACCCAGGAGGCTCTTCGCCCGGCCTCGCTGCAAGGTCTCGAGCCGATCCGTCGAGACGGGGCCCGGGTTGATGCCGACGACGCGCACGCCATGAGCCGGGCTCGCGGCGCCGAGCGCGCGCGTGAAGGCCATGAGGCCGGCATTGGCGGTCGAGCCCGCGATGTAGGAGGCGCTCACCCGCTCGCCCGCCGCACCGATCACGTTGACGATGACGCCGCCGCGCCGCGCCGCCATGCGGGCGTGGAAAGCACGCGTCATGCCGATGTAGCCGAAGAGCTTGAGCTCCCAGGCTTCGCGCCAGCGCGGCTGATCGATGTCGGCGAGCGTGCCGCCCGGGATGGCGCCCGCATTGTTGACGAGGATGTCGGTGCGCTCGCCATAACGCTCGACGAGCGCCGGCACGGCCTCGTCTTTCGACAGATCATGGGAAGCGATCTCGATCCGCGCCTTCGGAGCCGCGGCCTCGATCTTTGCCTTGGCGTGTTCGAGATCGGGCTTGCTGCGCGAGACCAGCACGACATCGCAGCCCTCTTGCGCCAGGAGCTTTGCGCTCGCAAGGCCGATGCCCTTCGAGGCGCCGGTCACGAGCGCGCGGCGGCCGGATAATCGAAGATCCATGAGGGGTTCTCCTTGGGAAAGCCGGGGCAGTTCAACGAGCGCGCGAGGGCTTTATCGTCTCGGTGAGCGCGGGGAAATGAAGGCTGCCGCCCTCGAAGGACGGAAAGCGATGGTAATCCTGGCGCATCTCATGGCGCACGGGAGATTGCAGCGCCGCGGTCAGCGCCGCGGAGCTGTCGAAGACGACGCGGTTTCGCTGCATGTGCGCGACGCGCCGGAACGGCATGGCGTCGATCCAATCGACGCGGCTCAGGATCTCGATCTGCCTGATGTTCGGAAAGCGCCGCATGATCGGCGGATGGCTCGCCACGTAATGCTTGAACCAGACGTTGAAGTCCTCGGCCGGCCCCGGATAATGGACGAGGAAGCTGCATCGTGGCCCCGTCGCCGGCGGCGCTCCCGCGATCTCGAAATGGCGCGCGTACATCGCTTGCTGGGCGGCCTTCGCGCCAGCGAGGCTCGGCCAGGAATCCGTGTCGGCAAGCGCCTGCAAATGCCCCTTCGCCGAGATCGCCGCCTCGAGCTCGAGAAGGTCGTCGAAGTAAAGCTGCAAACAGAGCTGCGGTGAAGGCCCGTCGGCCGTGTAGATGTCGCTCGCGACGGCGGGCGTGTGCATCTCGGCATGGGTGAGCGCCGGCGTCGCCGCGACGAGCGCCGCGATGCTGGCTTTTTCGGAAGCGCCGACCCTCGCCTCGGGCGAGGCGTTCTCGAAGGTGACGATGTAGCAAAAGCGCATCTCGCGTTCCTCTATCGGCGCTCGGCGAGGACCGAGATCCCGCTCGGCCTCGCGAACTTTTTCGCTTGCCGGTGAGTTAGGCGACGCCCCTGCGCAAAAGGTCGAGGAGATGCACGAGGCCGATCGGCCGCCCGTCCTCGACGATGATCAGCACGTTGATCTTGGCCGTCTCCATGATCTCGAGCGCCTCGGCGAGCAGCGCTTGCGGCGAAACGGTGCGCGGCTTTCGCGTCATGACGCTATCGGCGTCCGCGTCGAGCGGCAGGCCGGCATGGCGGCGCAGATCGCCATCCGTGATGATGCCGGCGAGCTTGCCGTCGCGGTCGAGCATGCAGACGCAGCCATAGCCCTTGGCCGAGATCACCGCGATGACGTCGGCGATGCTCGCGTCGGCCGGCGCCAGCGGCATTTCATCACCCCCATGCATCACCTCGCGCACATGGCGCAGTTGCGCGCCGAGCTGGCCGCCCGGGTGAAAGACGCGAAAATCGCGCGCCGAGAAGCCGCGCGCCTCGAGAAGCGCGATCGCGAGCGCATCGCCGAGCACGATCTGCAGTGTCGTCGAGGTGGTGGGCGCGAGGCGGTTCGGGCAGGCTTCGCGCGCCTTCGGCAGCAGGAGCACAATGTCGGCTTCGCTCGCGAGGGTCGAGGCCGGCTCCGAGGTCACCGCGACGAGCCCGATGCGGAAGCGCCGCGAATAGGAGAGAAGATCGGCGAGCTCGGCGGT
>DASZIL010000200.1:0-45671 GCA_035949255.1 Beijerinckiaceae bacterium
GGCCGCGTTGGTGACGCGAGCGTGAAAGCGGAGCTTGCGCAGATATTCGATCGGATCCTTTGGTCTTACCAAGGCGCCCGGCGGCACATTCAGCCAATCGACGAGGCGCGTAAGAAGGAAGCGCAAGGCAGCGCCGCGAGCAAGCAGCGGCAAGGCCTCGATCTCGGCTGAAGTGAGCGCCCGCAACCGCCGATAGCCGGAGAGCAGCGCCTGACCCTTGGTCAGGTTGAAGGAACCGTCGGGCTCGAAGCACCAGGCATTGAGGCACACCGCGAGATCGTAGCAGAGCGCATCGGTGCAGGCGAAATAGAAATCGATCACGCCCGAGACCTCTTCCCCGATGAAGAAGACGTTGTCGGGGAAGAGATCGGCATGAATGTTGCCGAGCGGCAGGTTTTTCGGCCATTGGCGTTCGAGAAGCGTCAGCGCCTCCTCGATTTGCCGCGCGAGGCCAGGCCTCACGCTGTCGGCGCGCGGCGCCGCGGCCTCGAAGAGCGGCCGCCAACCCTCGACCGACAAGGCGTTCTTGCGTATTGCGTGAAAATCCGCCCCGCCCTTGTGCAGACGCCCGAGCGCCGCGCCGAGCGCGCGACACTGGGCGGCGCTCGGGCGCTTGACCGAGATGCCGTCGAGGAAGGTCACGATCGCGGCCGGCCGGCCCGCGAGCCTGCCGAGCGCTTCGCCTTGCCGATCCCTGACCGGCCGCGGACAGACGAGCCCTTTGCCGGAGAGATGCTCCATCAGCCCGAGAAAGAAGGGCAGATCGACCTCGCTCACGCGCTTTTCGTAAAGCGTCAGGATGAAGAAGCCATCGCTCGTATGGATGAAGTAGTTCGAGTTCTCGACGCCTTCGGCGATGCCTTTTGCCGCCAAGAGCTCGCCGATCCCGAAGCGGGCGACGAAAGCGGCGAGCTCCTCGTCCGCGACCTCGGTGTAGACGGCCACGCGTGATGCTCAGGCGGCTGCGTCGTCCCGCAGCACTTTCGGCAGCGGGAAGAACACGCTTTCATCGGCCATGGAGACCGTCTCGACAGTGACCTTGCGGCGCTCGCCGAAGGCGCTGATGATCTTGTCGACCAGAATTTCCGGCGCTGAAGCGCCCGCCGTGATGCCGAGCCGCTTCACCTTCGTAAATTCGCTCCAATCGATATCGGAGGCGTGCAGCACGAGCCTCGCGATCTTGCATCCGGCTCGTTCGGCGACCTCGCGCAAGCGTTGCGAGTTCGAGGAATTGGGCGACCCCACCACGATGAGCGCATCGACGAGGGGCGCCACGCCCTTCACCGCCTCCTGGCGATTGGTGGTGGCGTAGCAAATGTCTTCCTTATGCGGGCCCGCGATGCGGGGATATCGCCGCTTGAGCGCGGCCACGATCTCGGCCGCGTCGTCGACCGACAAAGTAGTTTGCGTCACATAGGCGAGGTTTTCGGGATCGCGCGGCTGGAGCCGTTCCACATCGTCGAGGGTCTGGACGAGGAGGATCGCGCCTTGCGGCAATTGCCCCATGGTGCCGATCACCTCGGGATGGCCCGCATGCCCGATGAGCACGATGTCGCGGCCGCGCCTGTGGTGGATCTCGGCCTCCCGATGCACCTTGGTAACGAGCGGACAGGTTGCGTCGATGGCGAAGAGGCCCCTCTCGGACGCGTCTTCAGGCACGGACTTCGGCACGCCATGCGCGGAGAAGATCACCGGCGCCGATGTCGGGGGGATCTCGGAAAGGTCATCGACGAAGATCGCGCCCTTGCGCTTCAGGCTCTCGACGACAAAGCGGTTGTGCACGATCTCATGGCGCACGTAGACGGGTGGCCCATAGAGCGAAAGCGCCCGCTCGACGGCGTCGATCGCCCGCACGACGCCGGCGCAAAAGCCGCGCGGCGCGCACAGAAGAATGTCGAGAGGAGGAAATTCGGCGTCGGTCATCCAGGAGTTCCGATCGTTCCCCCGAGTGGTGGTGAGCCGCGCCTCACCTGTCAAGGGTGACTTGCCTTGCTGAAGGAAGCTTCATCGACGCAGGGGGCGCCCAGGCGAGTCGTCGGCGCCGTGGCTTCACCTTAGCCGAGGGCTCCGCTAAAGAGACCGCCTTCGACAATCGCTCGGCTGAAATATCCGTCGGAAAGAAGTATCCGCCGAAGATCCGCCGCCGAAGACCTGCCGCGATGGTGTCGAAACGCGCCCGAGCTCCGGTGAGAGCCGGCCCCTCAACCGGACGGAATGAACATGCGACGGGACTCATCCTCGGAACCCGTTCCCTCCGGCGAAGACCTCGCCAAAGGGCGAACGCCGACACCGACGGTCGGGACCGAAGGGAAGGCCACGCCCGGCGACGGCGCCGCGCCGGCGGCGCGGCCCTCTCGGGCGGCGCGCTCGGAGCCCGGCCGCTTCACGCTGGGCTCGACGATGCGCCATGTGCTCGTCATGTCGCTCGCGAGCGGAGTCGGGCTGATCGCCATCTTCCTCGTCGATTTCCTGTCGCTGATGTATGTGGCCTGGCTCGGCTCGACCGAAAAGACGGCTGCGGTGAACTTCGCCAGCATCGTCCTGTTCTTTCTGATCTCGACCAATATCGCGATGATGATCGCGATCTCCGCGCTGACCTCGAGGGCTCTGGGCGCGGGCGAGCGCGGCGAGGCAAGGCGCCTTGCGGGCTCGGGCGTGGCGCTCGGCGCGGCGACCGGGTTGGCGCTCGTCGTCCTCGCCCTGCCTTTCCTCGACGTGATCCTTTCCGATCTCGGCGCGAGAGGCGAGACGGCGGTGATCGCGCGGCGCTATCTCGCGATCGTCCTGCCCACCAACCCCTTGCTCGCCGCCGGCATGGGCTATTCGGCCGTGCTGCGCGCGGCAGGCGACGCGCGCCGTGCCATGTGGGTCACGCTTTCGGGCGGCATGGCGACCGCGATCCTCGATCCGATCCTGATCTTCGGCTTGCGGCTCGATGTGACGGGCGCGGCGATCTCGGTCCTGCTTTCGCGCCTGATCTTCATCGCGGTCGGCTATCGAGGCGCGGTCATCAAGCATGATCTCGTGGCCCGGCCAAGCCTCGCGACCCTTGCGGGCGACATTGCGCCCTTCGCGCGCATCTTCCTTCCGGCGGTGCTCACCAACCTCGCGACGCCTGCCGCCAATGCGGTGCTGGCGCGCGTCATGGCGAGCTATGGGGTCGCGGCGGTCGCGGCGAGCGGCGTGGTCGACCGTGTCGTGCCGCTCGCCTTCGGCGGCGTCTTCGCGCTCTCGGGCGCCATCGGCCCGGTGCTGGGACAGAATTGGGGCGCGCGCCTCTTTCCGCGAATGCACCGGGTGCTCGACGACGCGCTCATCTGCACGCTCGTCTACGTCACGGCGATGTGGCTCGTTCTCGCCTTGGCCCGCGACCTCGTGGTGTTTGCCTTCCAGCTCACCGGCGAGGCCGCCGACATCGTAAGGTTTTTCTGCCTCGTGAGCGGGCCGGGCTGGGCTTGCATCGGCCTGTTGTTCTGCGCCAATTCGGCCTTCAACAACCTCGGCTTTCCGCTTCGCGCGACCGCGGTGAATTGGGGACGCGCGACCTTCGGCACCTTACCCTTCGCGCTGATCGGGGCCTCTTACGCCGGACCCAAGGGCGTGATCGGCGCGACGCTGGCGGCGGGCGCGATCTTCGGCATCGGCGCGATGATCATGGCCCACGCCGCGGTGAGAGGATTGGCAAGACGCGGCTAAAGCATGGTCTGGGGAAACGGAAAGCATTTTTTCGAAAACATTGTGCTCCACGCCTAATTTAGAGCGTGATGACGATCCCGCTTTAAGCCAGCATGCTCTAAAAAGGCTTACGGACGTGATTTAGCTGTTGGCGGGCATCGCGGGCCGCAAAATATGCGGGGGGTTGATGAAACGCTCGAACAACATCCTGCGCTCGAAATAAGTGGAGCGGAAGAACGGGTAGCGCTGGTGCACGCGCTCCTTCGCCGCGGGATATTCGAGTCCCATGAGCGAGATCGGCTTTTTCAACGTGGGGTAGGGCCGGGCCCTGCAAAGAGGCTTGTGGCCGAACAAGCGCTTGTAGAAAGCCTGATGCTCAACCCTGACGGTTGCGAGCACCCAATCGGTCTCAAAAAATTCACACGCCATCCAGCCGATCCGCACCGTCGCGTAGGAAATTTTGGGGAGCGAGCGCGCAATGCCGGGCTCCACGACGAAGCGCGTCGGATCGATGATCGTCTTGCGCGCCTCGATGAGCGGCGAAAGCACATCGTTGAAGACGCCGAGCGCGGGAAGTTCGGGGCATTCCGGGGTCGAGATGTTGAGCCGGATCGAGCTCGCCAATTTGCCGTCAAAATGGACGCCGAACAGATAGGCATTATCGAGATCGTCAAACCGATCCGAAAAGCTTCGCGAGAGACTAGGCTCGATCGCGCCTTCCTGCCGATAGGCATCATAACGAAGCCGGTAAATCTCTTCTTTTTCCTCCGGCGTATCGGCGCGCCGGTAATCCACTCTTTCGACCAGATCCTGAACGCTATCGACAAAATTTGGAGCAGGCAGAACAGCTAACGCGCCCATTGATACTCTCCAACGCAACGCTTCGAACACGTCGTAAGGTTAACAGTCCATTATCGAAAGTAAATAGTTTTATGTTCATTTTAATGACGTTTGGTTAATACGCGCGAACTCGCGCCCCTTGTCATCGATCCCTCATTTTTCTGTCCAAACTATTCAAAATATCCGATGGCCGGCCTATGAATTCGTCAGAGCATCGAGCACCGGCGGTCTGCCTTGCGAACGCGGTCGAATCGAACCCGCGGGCGCGGGCCGGTCTCCCGACAAGCTTGTGTGAGAAATGAAGGGAGGGCCACAACACCTCATCCCTATCGATCCATTCTGCCTCAGAGCGGGATGGCTTCAGGCCAAACGACCCTCATGAGCCTTTCGAAAAAAGACCGGAACCGTTTTTTTCGAAATTCTCCCTATCCGGCCTCGACCCTCTCCGGATTCTCGAGGAAATGCTCGAGCCAGTGAATGTCGTAATCCCCGTTCTGGACGTCGCCGTTGCGCACGAGTGCGCGAAACAGCGGCAAGGTGGTGTCGATGCCCGCGACCACGAATTCATCCAGCGCGCGACGAAGGCGCATCAGGCACTCGTTGCGGGTGCGTCCATGGACGATGAGCTTGCCGATGAGCGAATCATAATTCGGCGGGATGAAATATCCCTGGTAAACGGCCGAATCGACACGCACGCCCAGCCCACCCGGCGGATGATAATAATCGATGCGCCCCGGTGACGGGCGGAAGTTCACCGGGTTTTCGGCGTTCACGCGGCATTCGATGGCATGGCCCATGAGCCGCACCTCCTCCTGCCGCACCGGCAAATCGCCACCAGCCGCGATGCGAATCTGCTCGTTGACGAGGTCGATGCCCGTGATCATCTCGGTCACCGGATGCTCGACCTGGATGCGCGTGTTCATCTCGATGAAGTAGAAGGCGCCGTTCTCATAAAGGAACTCGACTGTTCCGGCGCCGAGATATTGAAGCTCGCACATCGCGAGCCTCACGGTCCCCAGGATCAGCGCCCGCTGCTCCTCGTTGAGCGCGGGCGAAGGGCCTTCCTCCCAGACCTTCTGGTGCCGGCGCTGCAAGGAGCAATCGCGCTCGCCGAGGCAGATGGCGCCGCCTCGCCCGTCGCCAAGCACCTGGATCTCGATATGGCGCGGCTTTTCGAGGAATTTCTCGAGATAGACCGCATCATCTCCGAAGGCGGCCTTGGCCTCCGTTTTCGCCGTCTGCACGGCGTTCATGAGCTCGTCTGCGCCACGCGCGATCTTCATGCCGCGCCCACCACCCCCTGCCGCCGCCTTGACCAGCACCGGATAGCCGATCGATGCCGCGATGCGCCTTGCCTCCTCCGCATCGGTGACGCCGCCGTCGGAGCCCGGCACCACGGGAATGCCAAGCCGTTTTGCCGTGCGCTTCGCCTCGATCTTATCGCCCATCAGGCGGATGTGGTCGGCTTTCGGCCCGATGAAGCCGATGTCGTGCTCGGCCAGAATATCGGCAAAGCGGGCGTTTTCGGAAAGGAAGCCGTAGCCCGGATGCACCGCATCGGCTCCGGTGATCTCGCAGGCGGCGAGCAGCGAGGGTATGTTGAGATAGCTGTCGCGCGCCGGCGGAGGGCCGATGCAGACGCTCTCGTCCGCAAGGCGCACGTGCATCGCATCCGCATCCGCGGTTGAATGCACCGCGACCGTCGCGATGCCGAGCTCCTTGCAGGCGCGCAGCACCCGAAGCGCGATCTCGCCGCGATTGGCGATGAGGATCTTGTCGAACATCCGCGTCAGGCCGGGATTTGCGGGCCGGGCACGGAAATCACTCGATCACCATCAGCGGCTCGCCGAATTCCACCGGCTGGCCATCCTCGACCAGGATTTCGCTGACCGTGCCGGAACGCGGCGCGGCGATCTCGTTGAAGGTCTTCATCGCCTCGATCAGGAGGATGCGTTCGCCTTCCTTCACGGCGGAGCCGATCTCGACGAAGGGCCGGGCTTCGGGCGCGGGGCGACGATAAGCGGTGCCGACCATCGGCGAAGTGACGGTGTTCTCCTTGCGCTCAGCGTCGCTGCGAGCCGCCGCCGATGAAGCCGCGTCCGCGGTAGCTTCGGACGCCGCCGCCATCGTGATAGCCGCGGCGGGAGCGATGGCGGCGACCGGCAGGGTCAAGTTGCGCACGACGCGCACCCGCAAATCGCCCTTCTGCACTTCAATCTCGGTGAGGTCGGTTTCGGCGAGCAGATTCGCGAGCTCGCGGACGCTGTCCGTATCGAAAGGATTTGACTTGCGCATTCTGTCTCAAATTCTCCGCGACCGGAACGTCCCGCCGCCGGATCGTTCGGATGGTTGGGGCGAGCTCATCGGCACTCCCTGTCTTGCCTCATCACCCTATCTGAAAGGTGAAGACGCGCTCGAGCTTCGCGTCGGAGCTCACGCGATGGAATTTTTCTCTTCGCGCGCGGGAAGCACGCCGACGGGCCGCTTCTAGCGTCCTGCATCCGCGAGGGGAAGGGCCGCGGGCTTCAGCAAACCGTCTTTCAGCAAACCGTCTTGCCGCACTGGCGAACCGCACCGATCTGAGCCTTCATCTCCTCTTCGTCCTGCGCCCCGAAGACCACCTCGTCGCCGAGCACGAAGGCGGGCGTGCCGCGCAGATTGAGGATTTGGCTCAAGCGGTCCGAATCGATCAGCGCCGCCTTGACGACATCGCTTTCCGCATCCTTGTCGAGGCGGCCCATGTCGAGCCCCGCGTCCTTGGCCACCTGAAGCGCCTGCGGCTTCGCCACGATGCGGGAAGCCGAAAACAGCTTCTTGTGGAAATCCCAGAATTTCTCCGGCGGAAGCTGATTTTTCGCGGCGAGAGCGATCTTGGCGACCTCGACCGATTCGGGCGGATGCACGATCGGCAAGTCGCGCAGCACGATCCTCAGCTTCGGATCGGATTTGAGGAGGGCGTCGAGCGTGGTCATCGCCCTGCGGCAATAGGGGCAATTATAGTCGAAGAACTCGACGAGCGTCACGTCTCCCTTGGGATTTCCGACGACCGTGCCGGCGCTCACATCGTAGATCGCCTTCGCCTCCGTCTTCAACGCCGTCTTGACCGCCGCGGTCTCGGCCTCCTTCTGGCGCTTGTCGAGCTCGAGCAAGGCGTCTTGCACGATCTCGGGATGGGCGATGATGTATTCCTTGACCGTCTGCTCGACGAGAGCCTTCTGCTCCGGCGTCAAGGCGGGGGCGGTCTCGGCGAGCGCCATATGGGGCGCAATGAGCCAGGCGACGGTGACGGCGACCGTGCAGAGCCCGGCGAGCAAGCCTCTCAAGCGGATCATCTTCATCTCCCGGAGCGGACGCGCCCCGACCGAAAGGGGGCCTTCACTCTCACATTGCGTTGCCGCATGATCTTACCGCAAAACCCTGCCCATTTTCGCGGATCATGCATCAGGCCAAGGCTTTCCCAAAAGGCTTTCCCAAATGGCTTTCCCAAATGGCTTTCCCAAATGGCTTTCCAACCACGCGACACCAGGGTTTAAGGAACCGCGGCGTTGCGCCAGCGTCGCTGCCATAGCAGATCGACAGGGAGCCGGGAATGCGGCAGGGCCAAGGCAAAGCGGGCGCAAAGCCGCGTCGAGCGCCCCTTTCGGGCGAGACCGAATCTCACGTTGCCGCGAGATCGGGGCCGGCGCTGCGCGCCGCGGTCGCGCCCTTCATCGCCATGGAGGTGCTGTCGCGGGCCGGCGTCATCGAGGCCGGGGGCGGAAGCGTCGTGCATATGGAACTCGGCGAGCCGGGGGCGCCCGCGCCCCGCGCGGCGCGCGAGGCCGCCAAGCGGGCCATCGACCAGGGGCGGATCGGCTACACGCCTGCCCTTGGTGTCTTGAGCTTGCGCGAACGCATCGCGCGCCATTACCGGGACGCTTACGGGCTGAGCGTCGATCCGCAGCGAGTAGCCGTCACGACCGGCTCCTCGGCGGGCTTCATCCTCGCCTTCCTCGCCTGTTTCGACCCCGGCGACCGGGTCGCCATCTCGTCTCCGGGCTATCCGGCCTATCGCAATATCCTCGAGGCGCTCGGCGTCGAGCCGGTGTTGATCGAGACCGGCCCCGCCGACCGCTGGACGATCACGCCCGAGGCCTTGCGCGCGGCGCATCGCGAGAAAAAGCTCAAGGGCTTGTTGGTGATGAGCCCCGCCAATCCGACCGGCGTGATGATGAGCGCCGAGGCGATCGCCAGCCTCGCCGAAACCTGCGATCGGCTCGGCCTGTGGCTCGTCTCCGACGAGATCTATCATGGCCTGACGTATGAGGCGCCGGCCAGCACCGCGCTTGCCGCTTCCACGGACGCGATCATCGTCAACAGCTTCTCGAAATATTTCTGCATGACGGGCTGGCGGATCGGCTGGCTCGTCTTGCCGCCGCGCCTGCTTCGGCCCGTCGAGCGCCTGGCGCAAAACCTCTTCATCTCGCCGCCCTATGTGTCGCAAGTCGCGGCGCAAGCGGCCTTCGAGGCGCAAGAAGAGCTCGAAGCGGTGCGCGCTGGTTATGCGCGAAGCCGCGCCCTCCTCCTCGAAGCCTTGCCGCGGCTTGGGTTTTGCGACCTCGCGCCGGTCGACGGCGCCTTTTACGTCTATGGCGACGTGACGCGTCTTACCAATGATTCGGTCGAATTCTGCCGACGCGCGCTTGACGAGGCCGGGGTCGCGCTCACGCCCGGCGTCGATTTCGACCGCACGCGCGGCGCGCGCCATGTGCGCCTCTCATTCGCGGGCTCGCCCGAGAGCGTGCGCGAAGGCCTCGAACGCCTCTCCTCTTGGCTCAAGCGCGGCATTTGAGGGCGTCGCGCGAGACGCTTTCGGGAAGGCGCGCGCGCTCAATTGCGATCCGAGCGGGCGCGCCCGAGGATTTCCGCGATGACATGCTCCGTCTCGCTCGACCAGCCGGGTGAGGCTTCGCGCGTCTCGGCATGGCCGGGACCCGGCACGAGATGCACCACATGATAGCCGCGCGCCTTGAGCTCGCGCAGGAAGGCCGGCATCATCGCCACCGTCTGAGCGCGGATATCATGAAACAGAATGATGCCGCGCTTGTCCTTCTCCAGCCGGGCAAGCATCGCGGCCGCTTCCGCCTGCGGCGTCATCGGCCACCAATCGGCGGCCCAGAGATCAGTGCCGAAGACGCCGATGTCGCGTGAGGCGAGCCAGGCGTCGAGCGCGGGCGTATCGGCAAATCCCGGAAAGCGGAAAAAGGGCGTGCGCGGCTTGTCGCCGGCCGAACCGTAGACAGCTTGATCGACCGCCTGGAAGCCATGCTCGATATCGGCCCGCGCCGCCTTCTCCGAAAGCAAGCGCATCAGCGGATGGGAGAAGCTGTGATAGGCAACCGTGTGGCCTTCCTCGGCAACGCGTCTTGCGAGCGCCGGCGCCGCCGCCGCCATGCGCCCCACCATGAAGAAGGTCGCGTGCACGCATTGGCCCTTCAGGGCGTCGAGAAGCTTGCCGGTGGTTGCCGGAAGCGGGCCATCGTCGAAGGTGAGGACCACCTCATGGTCGGCAAGAGGAAGCGTGCGAGGATAGGTCTTGAGGCCGATTTCGAGGCCGCCTTGTGTCCCGACCGGCAAGACCCGCGAGGTGCCGAGCGCGCTTTCGTCGCAAGCCGTCGCGGCCTGCGGCGACGCCGCGGGCAGGAAGGCGGCCAAAAGGGCGCCCAAGAGGGCGGATAGGAGGGCGGATAAGACGGTGGGCAAAGCGCCCCGCGCCGCTGAGGCCGCGTGTGCCGATGCCTTGCGGCTCATTGGACGGTTTCGATGCGAGGCTTGTGAACGCTTCATTAAGGCGATCGCGCAAATTGTGCGGCATCGGCCAAGGGAAGTTGCGCCGGGCGAGGATTCGCTGGCGAAAATTCAGTTGGCCTCCGATTCGCGGTGAGATATGGGTATGGTCTCATGAGGTTCCAAACAGAGCGCTACGGCGTTCCGTTGCTCCGCACGTGGTCTCCGGGCGCTCTGGTCGGGGCGGTGCTTGGCCTTTTGCTCGCGTCCTGCTCGCCGGACGAGCTCTATCAGATATCGGATCCGACGCCGTCGAGCTATCCGATCCACGGCATCGACGTCTCCTATTACCAGGGCACGATCGATTGGCCACGGGTGCGCGCCAACGGGACCACCTTCGCTTACATCAAGGCGACTGAGGGCGGCGACGTCGCCGACCAGAGGTTCGACCAAAATTGGCAGGAAGCGCGTGCGGCGGGCCTCCAGCGCGGCGCCTATCACTTTTATTACTTCTGCCGGCCTGTCGAGGAGCAGATCGCCTGGTTCGAGGCCCATGTGCCGGTCGACCCCGATGCGCTGCCTCCCGCGCTCGACATGGAGTGGAATCCGCAATCGAAGACTTGCCGGATCCACCCGCCGCGCGAGAAGATCCTCGCCGACATGAAGCGCTTCCTCGACGAACTCGAGCGCCATTACGGCAAGCGCCCGGTCATCTATTCCAGCATCGATTTCCACCGCGACGTCCTCGAAGGGGCGTTCGACGACTACCCCTTCTGGCTGCGCAGCGTGAAGACCTTCCCGGCCAAGCGTTATGGCGACCGGCGCTGGCATTTCTGGCAATATATGGAAAAAGGTTCGCTCCCCGGCATCGCTGGCTTCGTCGACAAGAACGCCTTCGCCGGCACCCATGCGGATTGGGCGAAATTCTGCGAGGGCGAGCTCGATCCGCGCTCCTGGCCTTAAGATTCCGACCCGATTAGAGAAGTCGCCCTCGCGCGAAGGTGATGGGCGCGTGGCTCGAGCTTGCTTGTTCGCGGCGGGTTTGAATCCTAGCTTGGCGTGTGAAGCCGAAGCGCGATCTTGCCGTAACCTGCTTCGGTCGAGCTCCCGTGCCGAGCAAAGAGATGGAAGTGCTCAACCGACCCTGTCTCGCCGGCGCCGCGTCTCGGAAGCGCTCGCCCTCGATCCGGCGACAGCCAAACCCGGCCATTTTCGCGCGAGCTGACGTCCCCTGGCGGAGAGCCCCATGAGCGTCTTGTGGCGCGGCTCGGTGGTCCAGCGGCTCAGGCTCGCCTCGGGGCTCGTGCTCTTTACCTTCGTGCTCACGCATTTCCTCAATCACGCGGTCGGCCTCATCAGCCTCGATGCGATGATCGCCGTCGATCATTGGCGGATCGCGGTCACGCGCTCGACACTCGGCACGCTGGTGCTGCTCGCGGCGCTCCTCACTCATCTGGCGCTTGCGATTTTGCGGATCGCCGGCATGCGAAGCTGGCGCTTGCCGCGCTGGCAGTGGACGCAGATCGCGTTCGGTTTCGCCATTCCGTTCCTCCTTTTCCAGCATATCGTCGGCACGCGCATCACCGCCGTCATGTTCGGCATCGACACGAGCTACCCTTATGAGTTGGCGCGCATCTGGCCGGCCACCATGCTGGACCAGACGGTGCTTCTCCTCATCGTCTGGGTGCATGGCTGCATCGGCCTGCATTTCTGGCTGAGGCTCGCGCCCGGCTATGACCGGCTTCGCCCGCTGCTTTTCTCGCTCGCGCTCCTCATCCCCTTCGCGGCGCTCGCCGGCGTGATGATGCAGGGGCGCGCGCTCGCGGGCGATCTCGCGGTGCCCGCGCAATCCGAGGAGCTGAAGGCCGAGATGCGTCCGCCCTCGCCGTCAGCGCAACAGGAGATCGCGCTGTGGCGCGACGAGGCGAGGCTCGCCTTCTATGTGCCCGCCGCGTGCGTGCTCATTCTCATCGTCGGCACCTTATGGTGGCGACGTCGGGCGGGCGGCGTCATCATCACCTATCTCAACGGACCGACCGTCAGGGTCTCGGCCGGTTCGACCTTGCTTGAGATCAGCCGCGGCCTCGGCATTCCCCACGTCTCCGTCTGCGGCGGAAGAGCGCGCTGCTCGACTTGCCGCGTGCGCGTCCTCGAGCATTCGCTGCCGCTGCCCGCGCTCGGCGAGGCCGAGGCGCGAACGCTGCGCGCCATCGGCGCGACGCCCGACATTCGCCTCGCTTGCCAATGGCGGCCTTTGGGCGAGATCACGGTGGCGCGTCTCGTGCAACCGCTCGCCGGCGCGCCTCTCGCCTCGGAACGGGAGGCGGACGATCAGGGTGTCGACACCGAGGCGGCGGTGCTCTTCGTCGATATTCGCGGCTTCACGGCGTTGAGCGAACACAAGCTCGCTTATGACGTGGTGCACATCTTGAACCGGTTTTTCGGCGCCGCCACTCTCGCGGTGCAGGACGCGGGAGGCCGGATCGACAAATTCATCGGGGACGGGCTGATGGCCGTCTTCGTCGATCCGCGCGGCATCGACTTCGCGTGTCGCTCGGCGATCACGGGCGCTTCGGCGATCGGGCGCGAGCTTGCGACCGTCAATCGCGATCTTTCGGCCGAGCTCAAGGAACCCTTGCGCATCGCCATGGGCCTGCATGCCGGGCGTCTCGTCGGCGGCCGGATCGGCGCCGGGCGGGCGGCGGCGAGAACCGTGATCGGCCCTGCCGTCAATGTCGCAAGCCGGCTCGAGGCGGTGGCGAAGGCGCATGGTGCCGACCTCGCGCTCTCGCGAGCCACCGCCGATTGGGCCGCGCTCGACATCTCCTCCCATCGGGTCGAGAAGGAGGAGATGCGCGGCCTCGATCACGCCATGGAGATCGTGCTGATCGATCGCCTCGAGGCGCTCGACACCGAAGGCGTCGAGGCCGCGTGAGGGCAAAAGCCGAGCGGATTTTTAGAGCGCGCTGGCTTCAGGCAGGGGTAGCCATCATGCGCTCAATCATTCGTGGAGCATGATCGTTTCGGGAAAGTGGCTGCCACTTTCCCGGGATCATGCTCAGGCCACGTAAGCGACGCATTGTTGCGTCTGCTCGCCGAGTTTCTCGATGCCGAGATGCATGACATCGCCGGCCTTCAGGAAGAGCTGCGGCTTCATGCCGAGGCCTACGCCCGGCGGCGTGCCGGTCGTGATCACATCGCCCGGCTCGAGCACCATGAACTTGCTGATGAAGGCGACGAGGTGTTTGACGCCGAAGATCATCGTCTTGGTCGAGCCCGTCTGCCGGCGCTTGCCGTTCACGTCGAGAAACATCGCGAGGTTCTGCGGATCGGGCACCTCATCGGGGGTGACGAGCCACGGCCCGAGCGGGCCGAAGGTCGGCGCGCTCTTGCCCTTCATCCATTGGCCGGTGCCTTCCGACTGCCAGGTGCGCTCCGACACGTCGTTGCAGATGCAATAGCCCGCGACATGCGCAAGCGATTGCGCCTCGGTGATGTTGTGCGCGCGGCTGCCGATGACGATCGCGAGCTCGACCTCCCAATCGGTCTTCTTCGAGCCTTTCGGAATCACGACCTGATCATTCGGTCCGATGATCGAGGATGGCGCCTTGTTGAAGAGGATCGGCTCGGCGGGAATCTTGGCGCCCGTCTCGGCCGCGTGATCGGCGTAATTGAGCCCGACCGCGATGAAATTTCCGACACCGGCGACGCAAGGCCCGATGCGCGAGCGGGAGTTCGCGAAGGGAAGCGAGTGTGGCTTGATCTTGCGGAGCTTGGCGAGCGTCTTGGGGCCGAGCGTCTCGCCCGTGATGTCCGGCACGATATCGGTCAGGTCTCTGATCTTGCCATCGCCATCGATGAGACCCGGTCTTTCCTTGCCGGGCTTGCCAAATCTGACGAGCTTCATTTGGTGAATTCCCTTTGGTGCCGATGATGCCCCACCCTCGCCACATTGCGTAAAAGCCGCAGCAATGACAAGCGCGGCGAGACGGCGGGGCGCGCGGGTTAGAACCTGCGCCCTGCCGGCCGCTGAGGCGGCAGTGTCACCGGCGCGCCACAGGTTCGCGAAATCGAGATGGCGTTAACGACCAGCGAAAGCGACGGCCTTAGGGGACACCCTTGCCCGAATGGCCACGCGCGGGCCGCAAACGCAAGGTCCGGCGCGATGTCTCGAAAAGACGCCCCGCGATCAGAGCCCTCTTGTCGCGAAATCGAAAGGTCCGGACAGATTACAAGGCCGGGTCCATTCGATTTTCGCGATTTGCGCCGGGAAACATCTTGGCCACAGAATGGAGAGGTGAATGAAAATGATTCTGCCTCGGCAAGCGGCGAGGACGAAAACTGAATCGGACTGGGGGATTTAGATGATGACGACGCGACGGTCTCTCACCTTGGCCGCGGCCTCCGCCGGCCTCCTGCTCACGACCTCCTTGCCGGCGCTCGCCGGCGCTTTCGGCTTGCGCGAGCAAAGCGCGGAAGGTCAGGGCATGTCTTTCGCGGGCGTGGCGGCGGGCGGCGGGGGCCTCTCGTCGATGTTCTGGAATCCGGCGACCATGACCGATTATCCGGGCATCACGAGCTCTTTCGTCGGCACAGGAATTTTCCCGAACGGATCGATCCGCCCCAACCCGCTGACGCCGACGGCGATATTCGGCGGCTCGAACGGCACGATCCTCGACGGTTTCGTGCCGGCGGCCTATGGCGCCTATCAGTTCAACGATCATCTCTGGCTCGGCTATTCGGAGACCACTCCTTTCGGCCTCCAGAGCAAGCCCGGTTTCGCCTGGGCCGGCCAGGTCTATGGACGTTCGGCCAAGGTCCTTTCCGTCAACGTCACGCCTTCGGCGGCTTACAAGATCAATGACTGGATCAGCGTCGCGGCGGGGCTGCAGGTCGAATATTTCAAGGCAAGGTTCACGCAGGCGCTGGGCGTGCTTCCGACGTCTCCAAGCGCCATTCTGGAAGGCGATGATACGAGCGTCGGCTATACGCTCGGCGCAACCTTGAAGCCCACGGCGTTTACGGAAATCGGGCTCGGCTTCAACTCCTCCGTGCGCGAGAGCCTCGGCGGCTCCTTGACCACCCCCTTGAGCGTCTTGCCGGTGAAGGCCAATATCAATCTTCCAGAGAAGCTCACCTTCGGCGTGCGCCAACAGATCAACGCGCAATGGACGCTGCTCGGCGGGTTCGAATGGGACAATTGGAGCCGTGTCGGCATCGTGCCGGTGACCTTCAATTCCATCCCGGTGAGCGAAATCCCCTTCAAATACAAGGACGGCTATTTCGCCTCGCTCGGCGCCGAATATGCCTGGAACTCCGCGCTCACGCTGCGCGCCGGCGTCGCCTATGAACGCTCGCCGATCGACACCGGCAACCGCGAAGTGCTCCTGCCCGACGCGAACCGCATATGGGCTTCGGTCGGCGCCAGCTACCGCTATTCCGAGAAGCTCTCCTTCGACATCGGCTACAGCCACGGATTTTTGGCGAAGGACAACATCGCGATCGTGCCCGGCCATCCGCAATTTCCGACGGTGGGGCTGCCCTTCATCGCCGAGACGCGCAACGCCCATTTCGACATCATCTCGGCCGCGGCCACCTATCGCTGGGATAACCCGGCCGAGACGATCCCGGTCACGCAGCCGATCATCCGCAAATATTGAGAAATTCGGTGACCGTGCACTTAATTTTGGAAACGCCGTTTGCCTCCGGATGATGCCGGAATTAGTCGTTATGGACACCGCGCCGCCGCCGCGGCTCAGGCCTTCACCTTCACATAGGTCCCCGGCGCATCCTCGAGCGGCGTGAGCTTGCCGCCGCCAGGGACGCGCGCCACCACGTGCTCCGGCGCCTGCCGCTCGAGCCAGATGAACCAATCGGGCCACCATGAGCCCTCATGCTCTTCGGCCCGCTCGACCCATCCCTGGAAAGAATCGCCGACGGGCCCGCCGGTCCAATACTGATATTTCTGATGCGCCGGTGGATTGATCACTCCGGCGATATGGCCGGACCCCGCCAGCACATAGCGCACCTCTCCGCCGAAATGCTGCGAGCCTTCGAAGGTCGAGAGCGCGGGCGCGATATGGTCTTCCTTCGCGGCGAGGTTGTAGATCGGGATGGTGACGCGGCCAAGATCGATGGTGACGCCATCGATCACCATGCGCCCATTCGTGAGATTGTTCTCGAGATAGCAATTGCGCAGATAGAACGAATGGTTCGCCGCGGGCATGCGCGTCGAATCCGAATTCCAGAAGAGGAGGTCGAACGCCATCGGCGATTTGCCCTTGAGATAGACATCGACCATGTAGCGCCAGATGAGGTCATTGGGGCGCAGCATGTTGAACGCCATCGCCATGCGCTTGCCGTCGAGAAAGCCGCGAAGGCGCATTTCATCCTCGACGGCGCTCACCTGCTTCTCGTCCACGAAGACCTGAAGATCGCCCGAATGCTTGAAATCGACTTGCGTGGCGAGCAGCGTCGCGCTTTCGATGCGCCGATCGCCCTTGGCGGCCATATAGCCGAGCGTCGCGGACAACAGCGTCCCGCCCACGCAATAGCCGATGGCCGAGACCTTCTTCTCGCCCGTCGCCTGTTCGATCGCGTCGAGCGCCGCGAGGATACCCTCCTTCATATAGGCGTCGAAGCTTTTGGCGGCGTGGCGGGCGTCCGGATTGACCCAGGAAATGACGAACACCGTGAGCCCTTGCGCGACCGCCCAGCGGATGAAGGATTTTTCCGGATTGAGATCGAGAATGTAGAATTTGTTGATCCAGGGAGGCACGATCAGCAAGGGACGCCGCAAGACCTTCTCGGTCGAGGGCGCATATTGGATAAGCTCGATGAGGTCATTGCGCAGCACGACCTTGCCTGGTGTCGTCGCGAGATTGACGCCGACCTCGAATGTCCCGGCATCCGTCTGGCGCAGCCTCAGCTCTCCGCCTCCCGATTCCATATCCTCGGCGAGCATTTCCGCACCGCGCACCAGATTGGCGCCGTTCTGCTCGATGGTTGCGCGAATGAGCTCGGGGTTCAGCGCGACGAAATTCGTAGGAGAAAGCGCGGCCGCAAGCTGGCGCACGTAAAACTGCGCCTTGTGCCTCGTGTGGGGGTCGACGTCCTTGGCCTCGCGCACCATGTCCTCGGCCCATTTCGCCGTATGGACATAGGACTGGCGTAGGAAGTCGAAGAAAGGATTCTGCGTCCAGGCCGGGTCCTTGAAGCGCCGGTCGGTGGGATCGGGCGGTTGCGCCGGCGGCACGTCCTCGCCCTCGAAGCGGCGCAGCGCATCTGTCCAAAGGCCGATCAACCCGCTCGTCAGCCGCGTCTGGGCCTCGAGCGCGCGTCGGGGCTCCCCCATCCAGCGCTCGGCGACTTCACCGAGCGTGCGGGCGATCTCGCCAAGCTCGGCGTTCGCCAAGGAAGAGCTTTCGCCGGCAAGCTGCGGCCGAAGATAAGCCTGGGTGGCCCGCGTGGCCTCCTCGACGAGCCGGGTGAGATTGGCGGTGAGCGCCTCGACATCGAGATGCGGCGCCGAAGGTGCTGCTTGCCCTGGCGCGGCGCCGGAAGTCGCGCGTCGCGGTTCTTCCGCCTTGCCGGCGTGCAGGTCCTTGGCGGTGCGCGATTCGGGCGCGGTTTTTCGTTGCGCGCCAGAGAGACGAGGCGCGGCATCGGCCGCCGCCTCGACCTTCCTGTCGAGCTTGGGCGCGAAGGCGCTCTCGCGCGGCCCTTGGCGAGATCGGCGCCCTTGCGGCTTGGCGGTGGGAGCGGCTGGGGTAAGCTTCTTGCGAGGAACCGGTTCGCGCCGGATGCCGATGTCCGCCGATCTTTTCTTGCCCTCATGTTGCGCGGCGGGTGTCGAGGCTCGCTGGCTCCCGGCGAGCCGTTGCGCTCCCTTGCCGCCGTGTCGGCTTTTTCTTCTTGCCATGATGCCCTCGGCATCCCGGGCGCGCCCTCTGGAGCGGCCCTCTTTGGGTCACATTAGCCCCTCATGCACGATAACGAAACCGTTACGACTAGCCACCGCCAGGCCGAGGCCCTTGATGAGACGCATGGTCGCGAAACGCGCTCGAAGCCACTCGACAGGCAGGCCTCGCATCGTCCCGGCAGGCATGATCGCGCCGCGGGCCGTGAATGGCGTCATCTCGCGCACAAAACGAGGCGGCGTCATGGCGCTTTGTGCTTTTCTGCTCGGCGCCTGCGCCGACCTGCCGCTTTTTCACGAACCGGCGACATTCGTCGGCTTCGCGACCAACCCGAAGGAATCGGCCGATTTCGTCACGGCGACGCGCCCGGAGAAGACCGACTACACCTCGGTCGGCATCGAGCCCGGACATCCTCCGGACAAGCCGAGGGATCAGCAGGGCGTCAAGCAGCTTCAGGCGGAGCTCGAGGCGCAACGCGATACCGGCCACGCGATCTTGCAGAAGCTGTCGCCCGAAACGGCGAATGCCCAGGCTCAGAAGTCCGACGAGAAGGCGAAACTCAAGGAGAGCGCGAAGAAAAAGGGGAAGGACGAGACTGCCGCCAAGGAAAAGGGCCAGGCGACCACGGATGCGCCGGCCGAGACCCCGGCCTCGCAATAGCCCGTCGACGAACGCGCGGGCGATGCTTTCATGATCGGGCGCACAGTTTCTCTTGCGGTCGCGCTGTTCACGGGGCTTGCCGCCTCGCAGCTTCCGGAGTTCACGCAGCAATATACCCAAAGGCTCGGCGGTGCGATCGACGAGCTGACGCGCGTGGTGCAGCGTTTCGACAAGGATTCGGTCGCGATGGGCGAGGACCGAAAGAGCGCGCTCGCGCGCCTCGCTGGTTCGCCGGACGAGCTTGCACGTCTCCAAAGCGCGGCGATGGGGGCGAATATCGCGCGCCTCGACGCCCTCGAGGCGCAGCAGGCCGCGATGGCTGTTGCGGGACCTTTCCGCCGTATCGAGGCCTTTCTTTCCGATCCCGATCCCAAGATCGGCAAGGCCACGTGGGATTCATTCGAGCCGGGCGTTCCGGCGACCGGCGAGGGCGCGGCATCCGGGGGCGCCGGATTCCTTCTCGGCGGAAGCCTGAGCTCGATGCTCGGCCGGATGTTCCGCCGGCGGCCGCGCCTCTCGGCGGCGCGCTGATTCAATTACCAAGGTCTCGAGACAAAGGCCCCTTGCGGTGCACGGTCACCAACCGTACATTCAATTTGGATCGGAGAGATCATGGCTAGCTCATCTCACGCGCCGCGAAGGCCCAAAGAGCGCGAATACAAGAGCGAGCGACTCGAGTTGCGGCTAGCGCCCTCGGCCAAGAAGCTGATCCGGCGCGCCATGGCCGTGACGGGCCTCGCCGCGGGCGACCTCGCCTATGAAGGAGCGCGACGCGTGCTCGACGAGCATGAGCGCATGGTGCTTACCGGCGCCGACCAAGAGGCGTTCCTCGAGGCGATCATGAGGCCGCCAGCACCGAGCGCCAAGCTCGTGGCGGCGCTCCGACGCCACCGCGAGACCCTCGGCTGATCGGTCTTTTGCCTCTCACCCGATCTGGGTCATCGCCAATCGTGAGCATCATCATCGAGCCCTTGGCCAGTCATCACCAACGGACGGCCTTCTCTTGTGGTCAGCCTGAGCTCGACGAATGGTTCCATCGGCGGGCTGGCCAAGATGAGAAGCGCAACGTCGCGCGCGTATTCGTGGCGCTTGACGACAAGCTCGGCATCATCGGCTTCTATTCGCTGAGTTCTTATACGCTGAGCTTGAGCCATCTGCCCGAGGAGATCGCTCGCAAGCTTCCGCGCCATGACGTCATCCCTGCCGCGCTGATCGGGCGGCTGGCCCGCGACCAACGAATACGCGGCCAAGGCGTGGGCGACCTTCTTTTGGCCGACGCGGTGCGCCGCATCCTCGGAGCCGGGCGCTCGCTCGCGGTCTTTGCGATCGTGGTCGACGCAAAGGATGACGGCGCGGCCGCCTTTTATCGAGGTTTTGGGTTTCGGCCCTTCCCGGACCGTCCCTTGCGGCTGTTCATGCCCGCTTCAGTGGCGGCCGCGGCGCTCGAACGGGCCTGAAACGCCATGGAAGGATTATTTCATTTCGGCGCCTGCAGCACGATGCCGTAACGGGCGTAAATCCGTTCGACGGTGCCGTCGGCGCGCAAATGGTCGAGCGCGTCATTGACGGCGTTGCGCAGCTTGTCGTCCGGGCGAACCATGCCGACTGCGACATTCCAATTGAGATTGGCTTCGCCCTCGTCGAGGCTCGAGATGCGCACCGGATTTTGTGGATGCGTCAGGTTGAAATATCCCGCCATGGTTGGCGTGACCGCCGCCGCGTCGATCTCGTGATTGGCGAGCGCTTCGAGGCTGTCGACCTCGAAGCCGAAGGTCGAGAGCCGCACATGGCGCTGGCCGAGCGTCATCGCGGCCATGGAGCCGACCTGCACCCCGACCTTCGTATGATCGTCGAGATCCTTGAAGGCGGTGGGCCCGCTGCCTGAAGGCACGGCGAGCGCGACGCCTGTCCGGTAATAGGGTTTCGAGAGCTTGAGATTGGTCTCGCCTTGCGCCTCGGCATCGGCGATCGTGTCCATGAGGATGTCGCAATCGGCGCTGCGCATCTGGAATTGGGTGATGATCCAATCGAGCTTGAGCGAGACGCCGAGCTCATGGGCGAGCGCGCGGCCCATCTCGACCTGAAATCCCGGCGGGTCCTCGGTCTTGCTGGCGAAGGGCAGCGAGTTCGGATGAGCGCAAAGCCCGATCGCGCCGATCGAGCGGATGGCATCGAGAGAGCGCGCCTCGGCGGAGCCGGCGAGGGTCAGCGCGGCGAAGAGCGCAAGCGGGAGAGCCTGCTTTATCGAGAGTCTTGCACTCGTCACGAGGCTTGGCTTTTTCGGGAGATTTGGCTTTTTCGCGAGATTTGGCTTCATCGGGATGCCTTCTCTTCTCATAGGTCGGCGCCATTCGCGGGCTCAGCCTTCATCGGGCTTCAGCGCGCGGATATATTTGATGATCGCGTCGATCTGGGCGTCGTTGAAGGTCTGCCCGAAAGCCGGCATTGCGCCTTCCTTCCCGTTCTTGATGCGATTGTGCATGAAATCATCGCTGCGAGCGGAATTCATGAGCTGCGGTCCCTTGCCGGCGGCCCTGCCGCCTTCGGAGTGGCACCAGCCGCAAGTCGAGGTGAACAGCTCCTTGACGTCGAGATCGGCGCCACCTGTCGGGGCAGCCTGCTGGGCCGCGGCCTCGCCTCCGCAAGCGAGGCAAAGCACGAGCGCCAAAAAACACGTGGGCAAAAAGCTCATGGGCAAGGCTCGCCGAAACGTCGGCAAAACAGAACATCGTCTCATGTGAAAGCGCCCGCGCGTGGTTTTGGGAGGCGCCGGGGAGCGCGGCTTGCCTGCTCCCCGGCGAAGGTGTGTTGGTTATTTCAGGCTGTAGACGATGAGCGCGCCGTCATCGCGCGGCATGCTCTTGTAGACGCCGCCGAAGGTCGGCGCGTAATCGTCCGACGCCATGCCGCCGAAGCCCGCCGTCACCGCGATGTATTGCTTGCCGTTCACCGCATAGCTCACGATGCCGCCCTGGTGGCCCGTGCCGTCCGCATGGTTCCACAGCTCGGCGCCGGTCTCGGCGTTATAAGCGTGGATCGTGCCGCGCGAGTCGGGCACGAAGACGAGGTCGCCGCCCGTCGAGAGCACGCTGGCGAGCGGCGGCTCGGGGAAGCGCACTTCCCATTTTTTCGCCCCGGTCACAGGGTCACGCGCGTCGAGATGGCCATAGATCTCGCCGCCGGGAGGCGGTGCGATCTTGAAGTCGGCTCCGATGTTGAGCTGGGCTTGCGGCGCGGTGATCGGCGTCGTCTTCGCCACCGTGAGCGTCATGCACCATTCCTGGCCGAGCTTGTAGTAGAGCCCGGTCTTGGGATTGTAGGAGCCGGCATTGAAGCTGACGCCGCCCGAGATATGCGGGCAAAGCGGCTCGGCCGCCTTGCCGGCGGAGAAGTCGCGCCGGCCGATCAGCTCACCCGTCTTGGGATCGATGTCCTTGACGAAATTGCTGTTCTGCGTGATTCGCCAGACGTTCTTCAGCCCGGCGCTGCGGTCGTAGACGAAGATGTAGCCGCTCTTGTTGGGGTGCACGACGAATTTCTGCCCATCACGATCGAGCATGACGAATTCGCCGACCGCGCTGTCGAAATCCCAAGTGTCGTGCGGCAGCTCCTGGTGATAGAACTTCAGCTTTCCGGTATCGGCATCGAGCCCGATCACCGAGGAAGTGTAGAGATTGTCGCCGGGACGCGCGCCCTGCGTCTTGTAATCGGCCCCCGACCAATCATAGAGCGGGGCCGGGTTGGCGGTGCCCCACCAAATCGTATTGGTTTCCGCGTCGTAGGTGCCCGGCATCCAGCCGCCGCCACCGCCGGTTCGCCAGGAGTCGTTGCCCCAAGTCTTCTGCGATTCCTCGGTGGGGGCCACCGTGTCGAACTGCCATTTCTTGGCGCCGGTTGCCGCGTCGACGCCGAAGATCGGACCGCGCCCCGGCCATTCGCCGCCCTGCGCGCCGATGATGATGGTGCCCTTGGCATAGAGCGGGGCGCCGGTGAAGCCGACGGTCAGCTTCTCGGAATCAAGGAGCTTGGTGTCCCACGCCGGCTTGCCGGTCTTCATGTCGAGCGCGATGAGGCGCCCGTCCATGGTGCCGACATAGACCTTGCCGTCGCCGATCGCCACGCCGCGATTGTAGGGCGAATGCGTCTGCCGGCTGATGAGCGCTTCGTCGAGCTCCGGGATATAGGACCAGATGACCTCTCCGGTCGCGCCGTTCAGCGCGAAGGTACGACTGTAGGAGCCCGTGTAATAAAGCACGCCGTCCGCGACGAGCGGCATGGATTGCAGGCCGCGCGTCGAGCGTCCGGGAATATGGATCCAGGCGACGCCCAGATTGGAGACGTTGTTCGTGTTGATCTGGTCGAGCGGGCTGTAGTGATAGGATCGGTAGGTGCCGTGATAGGTGAGCCAGTCATTGGCATCGCCCGCTTGGATGCGTGCGGTATCGACCGGTTGCGCGAAGGCCTGGGATGCGGCGAGCGTCGCGCCGATGGCAAGAGCAACGCCTTGAGCGAGTGTCTTTGGCAGTCTCTTCATTGCACTTCCTCCTTGTTTACTCCGAGTAGGCACGGCGTCGCCCGTTCTCATCGCTTATCGACGCGAATTGTGCCTCGGACGGGCTTGGAGTTTCCAAGGCTAACGGTTTGTCGGCGGTTGAGAACGCACAGAACGGAATGTGACCCTTGCGTCATCTCGTGAGTTGATCAGGGCTCGTGGCACTCGGCCCCTGAGGGAGGAGGACGAGACGGTCCGCAAGAACGGAAGAGCGATTTTCGGATAAGACCCCGCTCGATCGACGAGCTGGAGCGTGAGCGCCAAGCGAGCTGAGCCTCACGCTCCAACGCTTTTCGCCTGCGCTATGGCGGGCTTGCGAGGACGACCATGCAGCCCTCGACATCGCGCCCCCCATCCCGGCGCGTCACGACCGGTGAGAGGTGCGCGACCGCGAAGCCTTGCGATGAGGCACTCGCGCGAAGATAGCTTTGCGTATGCGCAAAGCGATTGTCGGGCCCGAGCCGGTAGCCTTCCGGCGCCGCGTCCTCACCGCAGGATTGCACCGTGAAACCGAAGAGGCCGCTCGAGCCGAGCGCGGCGTGGGCCGCGCCGAAAATCGGCTGAAGGTCCGCGACATAGACGAGGACATCGGCGGCGAGCGCGAGATCCGCCCCGGCGCGCGGCCGCGCCCGCAGGAATGCCAGAAGCTCGCCCTGGACAAGCTCATCGTAGATGAGCCTGGCGCGGGCCTTGGCCAGCATGCCGGAAGAGAGATCGACGCCCGTGAGCCGATCCACGAAGGGCAGGATCGCATCGCCCATGAGCCCGGTGCCGCAACCAAGGTCGAGCGCGTGCCGGAAACGGAACGGACGCTCTCTCACGGCACAAACCTCGCGCAGGGCCTGCAGCACGGCTTGCGGCGCGCGATAGCTGAGACGCTCGACGAGATGGGCATCGAAGCGGTCGCAATATTCGTCGAAGAGGGCGGCGACATATCCCGCTTGCATCGCTTCCTTCGCGGTGACTGCGCCCAGCCGCGCGAGCTCGAGCCTCGCGCCAAGACGGCCGTCGGGATCGAGCGCGGCCGCGCGCTCATAGGCGACACGCGCCTCCTCGCGCTCGCCGCTCACCGCAAGAGCATCGCCGAGAAGCTTCCAGGCCGGAGCCCAGGCGGGGGCCTCTTCCACCGTCTGCCGCAAGATCTCGCAAGCCTCGGGGCTTTCGCCGGCTTCAAGCGAGGCCTTGGCCCAGCGGTAGCGCCGGTCAAGCCCCACATCGCCCGAAGTCGAAAATCCGGGGGGAAGGCCCGTCATCCTCGCGTCCTCACCGCATCGGCCGCACATAGGTCGACGGGCCGCGGCGATTTTCATCGATCTCGAGCCGCTGGTTGAGCGACGGCATGGCGCGATCGGAGCAATCGTCACGCGGGCATGTGCGGCACGAGACGCCGATCGGCGTGACGATCTGCGGATCGTCGAGGTTGAGACCATCCGAATAGACGAGCTCGCGCGCATATTGGATCGGGCAGCCGAGCCCGATCGACAATTGGCCGATGCGATGCGGCAGACCTCCGCTGCGCGACAGGCGCCCCGCGGGGTCGATGGTGCGGGCAAGGCAGAAGAACGCCTGGCCCTCCGGCATCTTCGAAATCTGCACACGCAACATGCCGGGCGTGGCGAAGGCGTCATAGACATTCCAGCGCGGGCATGCCGCGCCGAAGCGCGCGATATGGATGCCGGAAGCGGAAAAGCGCTTGGAGATGTTGCCCGCGATGTCGACGCGGATGAGGTGGAAGGGCACACCCTCGTCCGTGGGCCGGCGCAGCGTCGTCAAGCGATGGCAGACCTGCTCGAAGGAGACGTTGAAGCGGTGCTGCAACACATTGATGTCGTAGCGCGTCTGGCGCGCGGCGACGAGGAAGCGCCCGTAGGGCATGAGGAGCGCGGCGGCGAAATAGTTGGCCAGCGCCGAGCGGGCGAGCGCATCGGCCTCCGGGGTCAGGAACTTGCCAGCCGAGACGATGGCTTCGATCTCGTTGCGCAAGGCCAGAAAGGCCAATTGATGCGCGAGCTGGAAGGTGCGGCTCGGCAAGGCCAGCATTTCGGAAAGCTCGAGGCGGCGATTGAGCGGGTTGTAGCGGCGAAGCTCGCCGCGCATTCTATCGGATGGCGCGATCTCGACATCGACTGCAAAGCGCTGCGACAGCAGATTGATCAGGTCCTGATGCAGCGTGTGGAGCGCAAGGCCGTGCTCCACCCAAAGTGCCTCGGCGGCGTCTTCGAGCTGCGGGAAATGGTTCAGGCGCCGCTGCAGGAACTCGGTGATCTCCTCCGACGGCAGGCCCGTCGCGCCGCTCTCGCTCGCGTCCTCGCCCGCCGCGTTCGAGCCGAGCACCGAGACGCGGCGCCGGAACGCCTCGTAGAGATCGACAATCGCATGTGCCACGGCCGGCAGCCCCGAGACGAGGTCGCGCACGTCGCTTGTCTTGACGTCGGCACCATCGAAAAGCGGATCGGAAAAGACCTCGAGCAGATGAGTCGACAGGCGCTCGTCGTCTTCGGGAGCGAGGGTGGAGAGCTCGACCTGGAAACGCTCGGCGAGCTTGAGCAGCACGCGCACGGTCACCGGCCGCTGATTGCTTTCGATGAGGTTGAGATAGCTCGGCGAAAGGCCGAGCTCGGCCGCCATCTGCGTCTGCGTCATGTGCCTTTCCTGGCGCATGCGCCTGAGCTTGCCGCCGATGCGAACTGATTTCACGGTCGTCCTCGTTCTTTACAAGAATTGACATAACACAAAAACACATTTGTCACAATCCAGTTGATTTTCAGTCCTTCACCGGTAATCCCACGATTTTATTGACTTCGCTCGCGTCGAACGCAATGTCTTGACAAGCTTTTCAGGAAGGAAACGCGCGATGACGCTCTCATCACATCCCCGACGCTTCGACGGCATCAAGCGCGACTATGCGCAAAGCGATGTCGAGCGTCTCTCGGGCAGCCTTCGCATCGAATACACTCTGGCGCGGCTTGGAGCCGAGCGCTTGTGGACGCTCTTGCACGAACGCCCCTTCGTGCGCACGCTCGGCGCGCTTACCGGCAACCAGGCCTTGCAACAAGTGAAGGCCGGGCTCGAGGCGATCTACCTTTCCGGCTGGCAGGTGGCGGCCGACGCCAACAATGCCGGGCAGATGTATCCGGACCAATCGCTTTATCCGGCATCCTCGGTTCCGGAAGTCGTGCGGCGCATCAACAATACTTTGCGTCGCGCCGACGAAATCGCGAAAAGCGAGGGCGATGATTCCATCTATTGGTACGCGCCGATCGTGGCGGATGCCGAAGCGGGCTTCGGCGGACCGCTCAACGCCTTCGAGCTGATGAAGGCCATGATCGAGGCCGGAGCCGCCGGCGTGCATTTCGAGGATCAGCTCGCCTCCGAGAAGAAATGCGGCCATCTCGGCGGCAAGGTGCTCGTGCCGACGCAAGCCTTCATCCGCACGCTGAACGCGGCGCGGCTTGCGGCCGACATCTGCGGCGCGCCGACGCTTCTCCTTGCCAGAACCGACGCGCATTCGGCGACCCTCATCACGAGCGATATCGACGAGCGCGACCACCCGTGGATCGAGTGCGCCGAGCGCACCGCCGAAGGCTTCTTCCGGCTGAAGCAGGGCAACACCCATTCGGTGGAGCACGCCATTGCACGCGGGACGAGCTATGCCCCTTATGCGGATCTCCTCTGGTGGGAGACTTCCGAGCCCGATCTCGGCGAAGCCCGCGAATTTGCCGCGGAAGTGCATCGCGGCCACCCGGGCAAGCTCCTCGCCTATAATTGCTCACCCTCCTTCAATTGGCGCGCCAAGCTCGATGGCGGCACCATCGCGCGCTTCCAGGAAGAGCTCGCCGCCATGGGCTACCGCTTCCAATTCGTCACGCTCGCCGGCTTCCACTCCCTCAATTTGTCGATGTTCGAGCTCGCGAGCGATTATTCGCGCCGCGGCATGGCGGCCTATTCGCAAATGCAGGACCGCGAGTTCGAGGCGCAAGCTTCGGGCTTCACCGCCGTGCGCCATCAGCGCGAGGTCGGCACCGGCTATTTCGACGCGGTCGCCATGGCGGTATCGGGCGGCAAGTCGTCGACGACCGCGATGTCGGGCTCGACGGAAGCCGCGCAATTCGACGCGGGCAAGAAAGGGCTCGCGGTCGCGGCAGAATGAGCAAGGGTGAAGGCGAAGGCTCAGCGGTAGGAGGCTTTCATGCTAAAGCAGTTCTGGGTGATCGGCGGCGAATACCGCGACCCCGAATTTCAGGACATGGACCTGTCGACATCGACGGTGCATGGGCCGTTTCGCGACTATGACGAGGCCAATCTCGTTTGGCGCGAACGCTCGATGCAGACGCGCGCGCAAGCCGCGATGCGCTTCGCCATCGTGGTCTCGGCGCAAAACCCGCGAGGCTCGCACGGCTGAGAAGATCCGGAAAAGCGGGAGGAGCTCGTTTTTCCGGACGGATCATGCCGAAAAGAAAGCGCAGCCGAGACGCTTGGCTCAAAGCGCTTCCTCAGGCCCAACGAGATGAGGCCGTGAGCGGTCGAACGCTACAATCGAGCGCTCGTCGGATGGGCCGGCGAAACCGGCGCTGACCATTCCGGTCGAAGCGCACTCATCCGCAAAAGTGAATCGGATTGCGTTCGCGGCCTTACTCGGCGGCGAGTGGTCGCGGCACGAGAGCTTCCTTCTCGCGCCCGTCCGCTTTTTCCGGCACGTTCCCGGTGAGCCAGTTCGAGAGACGGTCGAGATAGAGATAGATCACCGGCGTCGTGAACAAGGTAAGCGCCTGGCTCACCAAAAGCCCGCCCACCATGGCGTAGCCCAAGGGCTGCCTGATCTCCGCCCCCGTGCCTTGGCCCAGCATCAAGGGCACGCCGCCGAGCATCGCCGCCATGGTGGTCATCATGATCGGGCGGAAGCGCAGGATCGCGGCGCGGCGGATGGCCTCGATCGTGGAGAGATGGTCGTCGCGCTCGGCCACGATGGCGAAATCGACCATCATGATGCCGTTCTTCTTCACGATGCCGATGAGCAGGATCATGCCGATGAGGGCAATGAGGCTGAACTCGAAATGGAACAGCATGAGCATCGCGATCGCGCCCACGCCCGCCGAGGGAAGCGTCGAGAGAATGGTGATCGGATGGATGTAGCTTTCGTAAAGGATGCCGAGAATGAGATAGACCACGACGAGCGCCGCGATGATCAGGAGCGGCACGGTCGAGAGCGAATCCTGGAAGGCCTGGGCATTTCCCTGGAAGCTCGTGACGATCGTGGCCGGCAATTTCAGCTCGGCCTTGGCGCGCTCGATGGCGTCGGTCGCCTGGCCGAGCGCGGTGCCTTGCGCGAGGTTGAAGCTGATGGTGATCGCCGGGAACTGTCCCTGGTGGCTGATCGACAAGGGCTGAATCGGCGTCGTCGTCCATTTTGCGAAAGCGGAGAGCGGCACCTCTCCGCCGGTCGTCGGCGAGCGTAGGAAGATCTTGTCGAGCGTCGCCGGATCCCCTTGTAGCGAAGGCAGCACCTCCATGATCACGTAATAGCTCGAAAGCTGCGTGAAATACTGGCTGATCTGGCGCTGGCCGAAGGCGTCATAAAGCGTGTCGTCGATGAGCTGCGGCGTGAAGCCGTAACGTGAGGCCTGGTCGCGATCGATGGTGAGGGTGAGCGTCGTGCTCTCGGTCTGCTGGTCGGTGGCGACGTCACGAAGCTCCGGCAGGGTCTTCAGCTTCTGGAGCATCTTCGGCGCCCATTCGTCGAGCTGGGCGACGTCGGCACCTTGCAACGTGTATTGATATTGCGTTCGCGATGGGCGACCGCCGACGCGCACGTCTTGCGCGGCTTGCAGGAACAGCTTCGCGCCCTCGATCTTGTCGATCTGAGGCCTCAGCCTCGCGATGATCTGGTCGGCATTCGCCTTGCGCTCGTCTCGCGGCTTCAAGGTGATGAAAAGGCGCCCGTTGTTGGTCGGGTTGCCGGAACCGCCGACGAACATCGCGAGATGCGCGACATCGGGGTCCTTCAGCACCACCTCGCCGAGCGCCTCGAGATGGCGCTGCATGTCGAGCGGAGAGATGTCCTGCGCGCCTTCGGCGATGCCGGTGATGAGCCCGATGTCCTGCTGCGGGAAGAAACCCTTCGGAATGACCGTGAAGAGGTAGACGGAAAGCCCGAGCGTGGCGAAGAAGACGCAAAGCGTGACGAAGCGATGCCGGAGCACGCGGTCGAGTCCACGCTCATAGCTTCTCAGCAGCGCGTCGAAGGCGCGCTCGCTCCAGGCGTAAAGCTTCCCGTGATGGGCCTCCTTCGGCGGCTTGAGGAAGCGCGACGCCATCATCGGGGTCAAGGTGAGGGAGACGAGGGCCGAGACCGCGATCGTCATCGACAACGTGACCGAGAACTCGCGGAAAAGCCGGCCCATGATGCCGCCCATCATCAAAAGCGGAATCAGCACCGCAATGAGCGAGACGCTGATTGAGACGATGGTGAAGGCGATCTCACGCGAGCCTTTGAGCGCCGCCGCGAACGGCTCCTCGCCCTCCTCCACGTAGCGGGTGATGTTCTCCAGCATCACGATGGCGTCGTCGACCACGAAGCCGACCGCGATGGTCAAGGCCATGAGCGACAGATTGTCGAGGCTATAGCCGGCAAACCACATCAGCGCGCATGCGCCGAGGAGAGCGAGCGGCACGGTGATGCTCGGGATCACGGTAGCCCAGAGGCTGCGCAGGAAGATGAAGATCACCATAACCACGAGCGCGACCGTGATGAGCAGCGTGAATTGCACATCCTTGACCGCGGCGCGGATGGTCTGCGTTCGGTCGCTCAAGGTGAAGATCTTGATCGCCGGCGGCATGGTGGCGCGCAACCGTGGAATCTGCGCCATGATGTGATCGACGGTGTCGATCACATTCGCGCCGGGCTGCTTGAAGATGACGAGAACCATGCCGCGCTTGCCGTCGGCCCAGCCGGCTTGTGTCGTATCCTGCGGCCCGGTCACCGCCTGGCCGATGTCGCGCACCCTGAGCGGCGCCCCGTTGCGATAGGCGACGATGACATCGTTCCAGTCCTTCGACTGGGTGAGCTGGTCATTGGTGTAGATGGTGAAGGAGCGCGTCGAGCCGTTGATGGTGCCCTTCGGATCGTCCACCGTGGTGATCGACAAGGGCAAGCGAACGTCCTCGAGCGACAGGCCTTTCGCGACGAGCTTCGCCGGATCGAGCTGAATGCGAATCGCGGGCTTCTGCTGGCCACCGATAAATACCTGGCCGACACCGGAGATCTGGCTCACCTGCTGGGCGAGCTTGGTCTCGATGTTGTCGTCGACCTCGGTCAGCGGCAGCGTGTCGGACCTCACGCCGAGAAGAAGGATCGGGGCGTCCGCAGGGTTGATCTTGCGATAGGTCGGCGGGTTCGGCAGGTTTTTCGGCAATTGCCCGCCCGCCGCGTTGATCGCGGACTGCACGTCATTCGCGGCGGCATCGATGTTGCGTTCGAGATCGAATTGGATGGTGATCGAGCTCGAGCCGATCACGCTCGTCGAGGTCATCTGCGCGACGCCGGGGATTTGGGCGAATTGCGTCTCGAGCGGCTGCGCCACGGCCGACGCCATGGTCTCGGGGCTGGCCCCGGGCAAGCTCACCGAGACCTGGATGGTGGGGAAATCCACTTGCGGCAAAGGGGCGACCGGCAAGCGCGGATAGGCGACGAGCCCGACGAACAAGACCCCGATCATCAAGAGCGAGGTCGCGATCGGATGCCGAATGAACGGCGCGGAGATGCCACCACCCATGCTCAGGGCGCCTTAGCGGGAGCGTTCTGCGCCTCTTTGGTGGACGCTGGGGCCGAGGTCGTGGCCTCGTTGGGCGCGACCGTCGAGCCCTCCTGCAGCCGATACTGGCCCGCGACGACCACTTTCTGCCCGGCGGAAAGCCCCAGGGTGACGACCGATTGATCGGTGCCTGCCTCGCTCACCTTGATGTCGTGCATCTGGACCTTGTTCGCGTCGTCGATGACGAAGGCGTAAAGGCCGTTCGGCCCCCTTTCGACCGCGTCATTCGGAACCACGACCACTTGCTTGAGCGTCTCGACGAGGAGTCGCGTCGAGACGGAAAGACCCGGCCACAGCACATTGTCCTTGTTCTCGAAGGTCGCCTTCATGCGGATGGTGCCGCTTGCCTGATCAACCGTGTTGTCGACGAGTTCGAGCTTGCCTTGCGAGAGCGTCCGCGTGCCGTCGCTGCTGAGCGCCGTCACAGCGACGGGACCGGCCGCGAGCGCCTGGTTGATCCGCGGCACATCCTCCTCGGGCGCCGTGAAGACAACCGAGATCGGTTGAAGCTGGACGATCGAGAGCATGCCGTTCGTGTCGGAGGCATGGACGATATTGCCCTGATCGACGAGGCGAAAACCGATGCGTCCGCTGAGCGGCGCGTTGATGGTGGTGTAGCTGAGCTGGGTCTTGGCATTGTCGATCGCGGCCTGATCCCCCTGGATCTGAGCCGTGAACTGATCGACCGTCGCTTGCTGCGTGTCGACCTGCTGGCGCGAGGCGAAATCCTGACGCGCGAGGTCGGTGAAGCGCTTGAGGTCGAGCTGCGCGTTCTTCAGGCTCGCCTCGTCCTGCGCTTTCTTGGCGGTCGCCTGATCGAGCGCGGCCCGGAAGGGGCGAGGGTCGATCTGGATCAGAAGATCACCTTCCTTGACGATCTGGCCTTCCTTGAAGGCGATCTTGGTGATCTCGCCGTCGACGCGGCTGCGCACCGTCACGGTGTTGTAGGCCTGCACCGTCCCGAGCCCGTTAAGGTAAACCGGAAAATCCGCGAGCTGCACTCGCGAAAACGTGACCGGAATCGGCGGCGGGCCGGCCTGGGCGGCGTTCCTCGAATCGACGGCCGCATCGGCGGCTCTCGTCGAGACGTAGCGCCAGCCGATGTAGCCACCGACGGCAAGCACCGCGAGGAGGGTGATAACCCCCCACGGTCCACGCCGCTTTGAAGAAGAAGGCGCCACCAGCTCGCTCCGATCCCTACTCGATTCCGCGCTACGCCCAGGCATATAGTGAGAAGTTGCGGCGCAATATAGTGCCCCCGCACGCCCGAACCATTACGGGATCATTAAATCCGGCAAGGGAGATTCGGTTCGCCCGGCGACCGCAAGGGCGCTTGGCTCCTCCCTCCAGGTCTATATAACGGGCCACGGAAGAAGGACAACGCCGGCCGCAAGGCCGGCGCAGCAAGCCGCGGGCCCGTGCACGGCCTTTCAGATAGGCTCGTGTCTGCCAGGGGCGCGGCGAAGTTCCCTGCCGAGGGAGAGACGCATGAGCGCAAGCGGCCGGCCGGCGCCGGCAATCGACACCCCGTCGCCCGAGACGGGCGATGTGCCCTTGCCCCGGAAACCGCGACGCGACGATGCGCAGGCCTTGCGCAGCGAAATCATGGGGAAGCTCGCCTATTCGATCGGCAAGGACCCGATCGTCGCGCAAGACCATGATTGGCTCGTGGCGACCATCCTGGCGGTGCGGGACCGGATCATCGACCGCTGGATGGCTTCGACGCGCGAGGCCTTCCGCACCGAGCGCAAGCGCGTCTATTATCTCTCGCTGGAATTCCTGATCGGCCGGCAGTTGAAGGACTCGCTGAGCAATCTTGGCCTCACCGAGATGGTGAGGCTCGCGCTGCGCGAGCTCGACGTCGATCTCGATGCGATCGCGGAGCTCGAGCCCGACGCGGCGCTCGGCAACGGCGGCCTCGGCCGCCTCGCCGCGTGCTTCATGGAGAGCATGGCCACAGTCGGCATCCCGGCGCTCGGCTACGGCATCCGCTACGAGTTCGGCCTTTTCCGCCAGACCATGGCGGATGGCTGGCAGATCGAGACGCCCGAGGATTGGCTCTCCTTCCGCAATCCTTGGGAATTCGAGCGGCGCGAAGCCAATTACCAGATCGGCTTCGGCGGCACCGTCGCGATGCGGGAAGGCTGGGACGGAGCGCCGCGCCACGAATGGGCGCCGGGCGAGACGGTGCTCGCCGTCGCCTACGACACGCCCATCCTCGGTTGGCGCGGCGAGAAGGTGAACACGCTGCGCCTCTGGCGCGCCCGCGCCATCGACCCGATCCATCTCGAGGTCTTCAACAAGGGCGACCATGTGGGCGCGCTCGCCGAGCGCACGCGCGCGGAAAGCATTTCGCGTGTGCTCTACCCCTCCGACGCAACGCCCGCCGGACAGGAATTGCGGCTGCGCCAGGAATTCTTCTTCACCTCGGCCTCGCTGCAGGACCTGGTGCGGCGCCACCTCATGCAATTCAGCGACATCCGCACCCTGCCGGAGAAGGTGGCGATCCAGCTCAACGACACCCATCCGGCGCTCGCGGTCGCCGAGCTCATGCGGCTCCTCGTCGATGGACATAATCTCGGCTGGGAAGAGGCCTGGGATATCACGCGGCGCACCATCGCCTATACCAACCACACCTTGCTGCCCGAGGCGCTCGAAAGCTGGCCGGTGACGCTGATGGAGCGCCTGCTGCCGCGCCATATGCAGATCATCTTCGCGCTCAATGCGCGCCTGCTCGCCGACACGCAACACAAGCGCGACGAAGAGGGGATCGCCCCCGCCGACGTCTCGCTGATCGACGAGAGCCATGGGCGCGCCGTGCGCATGGGGTTTCTCGCCTTCGTCGGCGCCCATAAGGTCAACGGCGTCTCGGCGCTGCACACCGAATTGATGAAGCGCACGGTGTTCCGCAACCTGCATCGCCTCTTTCCCGACCGCATCGTGAACAAGACGAATGGCGTGACGCCGCGTCGCTGGCTCTTCGAGGCTAATCCGGCCCTGACCGCGCTTCTCGTCGAGGTGCTCGGCGAGAGCATCCTGGACGATGTGGAGAGGCTCTCGGAGCTTGCGGCTTTCGCCGATGACCCTTCCTTTCAGGAGCGCTTTCACGCCGTGAAGAGCGGGCGAAAGGAACGGCTCGCCGAGGTGATCGCGCAGCACACGGGAATGAAGGTCGACCCGCATGCGATGTTCGACGTGCAGGTGAAGCGCATTCACGAATATAAGCGCCAGCTCCTCAACATCCTCGAGACGATCGCGCTTTACGACGCCATGCGCACGCAGCCGCACAAGAGCTGGGTGCCGCGCGTCAAGGTCTTCGCCGGCAAGGCGGCCGCCAATTACGTGCAGGCGAAGTCCATCATCAAGCTGATCAATGATGTGGCGGGCATCGTGAATTCCGATCCTTCGACGCGCGGCCTTCTGAAGGTGGTGTTCCTTCCGAATTACAACGTCAGCCTCGCCGAAGCGATCATTCCGGCGGCCGATCTTTCCGAGCAGATATCGACGGCCGGCATGGAGGCCTCCGGCACGGGCAACATGAAGCTCGCCCTCAACGGGGCGATCACCATCGGCACTCTCGATGGCGCCAATGTCGAGATTCGCGAGAAGGTGGGGCCTGAGAACATCGTGATCTTCGGCCTCACCGCTTCCGAGGTCGAGGCGCGCCGACGCAGCGGCCCCGCGCCGCGCGAGACCATCGAGCAGACGCCGGCCTTGAAGGAGGTGCTCGACGCGGTGGCCGGCGGCGTTTTCTCACCCGACGAACGAGGGCGTTACGCCCATCTGGTCCGCAGCCTCGAGGAGCATGACTGGTTCATGGTGGCGGCCGATTTCGATGCCTATGTGCGCGCGCAAGGAGAGGTCGCGGCGCTTTGGCGCGATACCCCGGCCTGGCGGCGCAGCGCCGTGCTCAACACCGCGCACGCGGGCTGGTTCACCTCCGATCGCGCCATCCAGCAATATGCGGAGGAGATTTGGGCCGTTCCCGTGAACCCTAAGTCGAGGCCATGAGGGCACGGCGAAAATGACGCGCGCCGGAGGTTCACCAGACGTGACACCCCCATGAGCCCGGCCATGGCCGCCGGGGCGGGCGCGCCCGAGCCTTTGGGCGTCACCCCCGTCAAAGGCGGCGTCAATGTCGCGGTCTTCGCGCGCAATGCAGCGCGGATCACCTTCTGCCTTTTCGGCGAAACGGGCGAAAGGGAGGTGGCGCGCTTTCCCTTGCCCCGGCGCAGCGGCGATGTGCACCACGGCTTCATCCCCGGCGTCAGCCCCGGCGCGCGCTACGGATTGCGCGCCGACGGCCCCTACGAGCCCGCGCGGGGCCATCGCTACGATCCGGCGAAGCTCCTCGTCGACCCTTATGCCAAGCGCCTCGATCGCCCTTTTCGCTACGCATCCGAGCTTTCGGCTCCGCGCGCCGCCGGCATCGACACCGCTCCTTTCGTGCCGCGTGCGATCGTGAGCGGAGACTATGCAACCCCGCGCTCTCGCCTGGCGCACACCGCATCGCCGGGCCTCATCTATGAAATCGCCGTGAAGGCCTTCACCCAGCGCCACCCGAATGTGCCCGAGGTTTTGCGAGGCACGCTCGCCGGCTTGGCGGAGGCGGCCATCATCGAGCACCTCCACACGCTCGGCGTGACCCATGTCGAGCTCATGCCGATCGCGGCCTGGATGGACGAGCGCCATCTCGCCCCGCTCGGCCTCGCCAATGCCTGGGGATATAATCCGATCGTCTTCATGGCGCCCGACCCGCGTCTTGCGCGCGACGGGCAAGGCGAGCTTGCACGCGTCGTGGAGCGGCTGCATGAGGCCGGCATCGCGGTCATTCTCGACGTGGTCTTCAATCACACGGCGGAGAGCGACGAAAAGGGGCCGACCGTGAGCCTGCGCGGCCTCGACAATGCCGTCTACTACCGCCACTTCGCGGATGATCCCGGGCGCCTCGTGAACGACACCGGCTGCGGCAACACGCTTGCCTGTGACAGGGCGCCGGTGCTGCGCCTCGTGACCGACGCGATGCGCCATTTCGTGGAAACGGCCGCCATCGACGGCTTTCGCTTCGACCTCGCGACCGTGCTCGGCCGGTCACGAAACGGGTTTTCACCGGAAGCGCCTTTGCTCGCAGCGATCGCGCAGGACCCGATCCTGCGCGAGACCTTGCTGATCGCCGAGCCCTGGGATGTCGGCCCCGACGGCTATCGTCTCGGCGAGTTCCCGGCACCCTTTCTCGAATGGAACGACAAATACCGCGATGACGTGCGGCGTTTCTGGAGAGGCGACGCGAACGCGGCGGGGCCGCTCGCGACACGCCTTGCCGGCTCTTCGGACGTTTTTCAGACACGCTTTCGGCGGCCTTCGGCTTCCGTGAATTATCTTGCGAGCCATGACGGCTTCACCATCGCGGATGTCGTGAGCTACGCGCAAAAGCACAATGAAGCGAATGGCGAGTCAAACCGCGACGGGCTTGCCGATAATCATTCCTGGAACAACGGGGTCGAGGGGGAAACCCATGACCCCGCCGTGCTCGGCCACCGCGGGCGCGATTTGCGGGCGCTCCTCGCCACCCTCTTCTTGTCTCGCGGCAGCTTGATGCTCACCGCCGGCGACGAGCTCGGCCGCACGCAAAAGGGAAACAACAACGCCTATTGCCAGGACAACGACATCACCTTCATCGACTGGGCTGGCGCCGACCGGGCCCTTGCCGATTTCGTCCCGGGGCTCTCGGCGCTGCGCAGGCGATTTGCGCTTCTGCGGCAAGACGAATTCCTCACCGGCAAGGCATCGATGAGCGGCGCCCCGCCCGATGTGACGTGGCTTCACTCATCGGGCCGGCCGATGCGCGACGAGGATTGGTCGGGCGCGGACGCCTTCGGCATGATGTTGTGTTCCCCTCGCGAGGGCGGCACGAACGAATGCTTGTGCCTCATCGTGAACCGCTCGCCGGAACCCGTTTCGTTCATGCTCGCGAACGACAAGCCGGATGCATGGCTTTGCGTGCTCGACAGCGCCGCGGGCTTCGTCGGAGGTTACGGAAAAAGCACCACGCGAAGCCTTGTCGTCGAAGCGAGATCGGTCGCCGCATTCTTCCGCCCCTGAAGACGGCTACGGTGGGGAAGCGCCGATCAGATTTCCGGCGCCGTGCAAAATCGCGCGAACCCGATCCGTCATCGCAATCTTGTAAAAATTGAACGGCGCCTGAAACGGAATCGGCAAAGCGGCGCCCTATGCTGACCCAGTCGGTCGCACAAGCGCAAGGCTCGAGGGCGAAACGATGGGCCTTGCGGCATCAATCTCGACGATCCGGAGCGCATGAAACCGTGCGCGGTTTTCGTGACCCGCGCCACGCCGGTCGTGGCGCGCGCCGCGTGCAAGCTCGGGCGTCGAAGCAGTCGCGCCAAACATTTTTTCAGGATACTTCGCATCGGCGCGATGACGACTTCATTTCTGCCATGTTTTGATGCCACGACTTTTCTCCACGCAGGGGCGCCGACAAAGTTACCTCGCAATTTTTCGTTTCATCGCGATGCTTGCGTAGCATCGCGAGCCGACGGCTTTCGGCATCGATATGAAAATTGAATCTCCTCTCGCCGTCGCGGATGGGATTTCCATGAGCGAGACCGCGCCGGAACCTGCCCGGTCCGTTGGTGGGCCGGCCCCCGCGGAGGAGCCGAGCTACCGTCAGAATCTCCAACGCAAGGTTCTTCGCGAAAAGGGCGCGAGCAACGTCGCGCCCCGGCGACGCATTCTCTTCGTCACGCCCGAAATGGCCGATTTCGTGAAGGTCGGCGGGCTCGGCGAGGTTTCGGCCGCGTTGCCGCGCAGCCTTCTCGAGAATTGCGACGTGCGCGTACTGGTGCCCGGGTATCGGGCAGTGCTCGGACGGCGCGACGAGATCGAGGTCATCGGCGGTTTGCCGGCTCTCGCCGGCATCCCTGCCTGCGGGCTCGGCCGCATCCTCACCGCGGATGGGCTCATCGTCTATGTGGTCCTTTGCGACGAGCTCTATGATCGCGACGGCACGCCCTACAACGACGCGCAAGGCGGCGACTTCCCGGATAACGACATCCGATTCGCGCGGCTGTCGCTCGCCGCGGTCGAGATGGCCGAGGGCCGGGGCGATCCCGATTGGGCGCCGGACCTCATCCACGCCAATGATTGGCCCTCAGCGCTGGCGCCCGCCTACGCGGCCTGGCGAGGCGCGAAGACAGCATCGCTCCTCACCGTGCACAATCTCGCCTATCAGGGTGTCTTCGACGCAAGCCGCCTCCCCACACTCGGGATCCCGCGATCGGCGTTCACGGTCGATGGCGCGGAGTTTTACGGCAAATTGTCGTTCCTCAAGGCCGGCCTCTTCTATGCCTCGCACGTCACCACGGTGAGCTCGACTTACGCCCAAGAGATCACCCGCCCGGAGCACGGCTGCGGGCTGCATGGCCTCCTCGCCGACCGCGCCCGGCAAGGCCGGCTTTCCGGCATCCTCAACGGCATCGACGAGAGCTGGGACCCGCGCAAGAGCGATTCCAAGAATGGTTTCTGGCCGCAGAACCGTTTCGACATGAGCGTCTGGAAGGGCCGCAACGCCGAACATGTCCGCAGCGCCTTTTCGCTCGCCTTGTCGCGCGGGCCGCTCTTCGCGATCGTGTCGCGGCTCGTGCATCAAAAAGGGCTCGACCTCGCGATCGACGCGGCCGAGACCATTCTGGCGCGCGGCGGCCAATTGGTGGCGACCGGCAAGGGCGAGTCGCGTTTCGAGGAGGGGATGCGCGATCTTGCGAGGCGCCATCCGGGCGCGGTCGGCGTGCGCATCGGCTTCGATGACGAGGAAGCGAGGCGCATGTTCGCGGCAAGCGATTTCCTTCTCATGCCGTCGCGCTTCGAGCCTTGTGGGTTGAGCCAAATGTATGCGCAGAAATACGGCTCCTTGCCGATCGCCTATCGGACCGGTGGCCTCGCGGACACCATCGAGGACGGCGTGACAGGCTTCTTGTTCAACAAGTTCAGCCGCGACGGGCTCGTGAGCGCCATCGGCCGGGCGTTCGAGGCTCACACCTCGAAACGGGAGCTCCGGCGCATGCGGCGGCTCGCGATGGCGCGGAAATTCGATTGGAAGCGCTCGGCCGCCGATTATGCGAGGCTTTATCGGCGGGTGGCGGCGGCCGCTTGATCCTCCCCGCCGGGCGGGGCGGAACTTTCCCGGGTGCCGGGAGCTTGCCCGCAAAACCGCTCAAATCGACGTTTCTCTTTGAAGCGCGGCTGGGACGCGACGAAACCTCGCATGAGCGCGTATAACCAGCGCGGGAAACCCTTCCATGAACGATATCAGCATGGTCCCGGCGCTCGATGAGGCGACGCTCGCGGCTCTCGCGGAGGCCAGGCACCCCGATCCGTTTTCCGTGCTCGGGCCGCATGCGGCTGCGGGCGGACACGTTGTGCGCGCCTTCCTCCCGGGGGCGCAGGCGGTGGATGTGCTTGCCCGTGAGGGAGGTGCGCATCTGGCCCGGCTTGAACCTGCTGGCACACCCGGACTTTTCCACGGCCTCCTCGCCTCGCGGGAGCCTTATGTCTTGCGCATCGAATGGCCCGGCGCGGTCGAGCTCACCGAAGACCCTTACGCTTTCGGCACCCTGCTCGGGGACATCGATCTTCACCTCCTCGCAGAGGGGCGTCATGAGGAGCTCGCCTCCTGCCTCGGTGCCGTGCCGATGAAGCTCGGTGATGTCGAGGGCGTTCGCTTCGCGGTCTGGGCGCCGAACGCGCGCCGCGTCGCCGTCGTGGGCGACTTCAACGCCTGGGACGAGCGCCGCCATCCGATGCGGCTTCGCCATGGAGTCGGCGTCTGGGAGCTCTTCATTCCGCGGATCGGCCCCGGGCAACGCTATAAATACGCGGTCCTCGGACCGCATGGCGAAAGACTGCCCTTGAAGGCCGATCCCGTCGCGAGGCTCGCCGAGGCCGCGCCGGCGACGGCTTCGATCGTCGCGCCGGCAGAGAATTTCCACTGGACCGATGATGACTGGATGGCGGGGCGAAAAGCCCGCCACGACAAGCACGCGCCGATCTCCATCTATGAATGCCACCTCGCCTCATGGCTTCGCACGCCCGGCGACGATACGCCACCCTCGTGGGACAAAGCCATCCGGCGCCTCATCCCTTACGTGGCCGAACTCGGCTTCACCCATGTCGAGCTGATGCCGATCGCGGAACATCCTTTCGGCGGCTCCTGGGGCTATCAACCGCTCAGCCTCTTCGCGCCCACGGCCCGCTACGGCCCGCCTTCAGAATTCGCGCGCTTCGTGAACGCCTGTCATGAACGTGGGCTCGGCGTGATCCTCGATTGGGTGCCGGCACACTTCCCCTCCGATCCGCATGGGCTTGCCCGTTTCGACGGGACCGCGCTCTACGAGCACCAGGACCCGCGCGAAGGCGTCCACGAGGATTGGAACACGCTGATCTATAATTTCGGCCGCAGCGAAGTCCGGGGCTTCCTCACCGCGAACGCGCTTTACTGGTTGCGAAGCTTCCATGTCGACGGCTTGCGCGTCGATGCCGTCGCCTCGATGCTCTACCGCAATTACAGCCGCAAGCCCGGGGAATGGCTCCCCAACGTTCATGGCGGGGTGGAGAATCTCGAGGCGGTCGCCTTCATTCGCCATGTGAACGCGGTGGTGCATGAGCGCTGCCCGGGCGCGATGACGATCGCCGAGGAATCGACCGCCTGGCCGGGCGTGAGCCGGCCGATCTCCGAAGGCGGCCTCGGCTTCGATTACAAATGGAACATGGGCTGGATGCACGACACGCTCCGCTTCGTGGAGCGCGATCCGATCCATCGCCGCTGGCATCATGAGGACCTCACCTTCGGCCTCATCTACGCTTTTTCGGAGAATTACGTCCTGCCTCTCTCGCATGATGAGGTGGTGCATGAAAAAGCTTCCCTCATCGGCAAGATGCATGGTGACGACTGGCAGAAATTCGCGTCGCTACGCGCCTATTTCGGCTTCATGTGGACGCATCCGGGAAAGAAGCTTCTCTTCATGGGGGGCGAGTTCGCCCAATGGCATGAGTGGAACCATGACGCCGCGCTCGAATGGCATCTTCTGGCTTACGACCGCCATCGCGGCATCCAGCATCTCGTTTCCGACCTCAACCGCGTCTATCGCGAAGAGGGAGCGCTGCACGCGCTCGATGCCGATCCTTCCGGTTTTCGCTGGCTGATCCGCGAGGATTACGCCAATTCGGTCTTCGCCTATTTGCGAAGCGGCATGGGCGGCGCGCCCCCCGTTCTGGTCGTCTGCAACATGACGCCGACGCCGCGCCGTTCTTATCGGGTCGGCGTTCCGCTCCCCGGTGGCTGGCGCGAGCTTCTCAATACGGATTCTGCGCTTTACGGCGGCGCCAACCTCGGCAACGCCGGCTTCCTCCAGAGCGAAGCCGTGCCCAGCCATGGCGAAAAGCACTCGCTCACGCTTCTCGTGCCCCCGCTCGCGACCTTGATCCTGCGCCATGAGGGCTGAGCGGTGAACGAAGCCGACCTCGCCGAGCTCGCCGTCAAGGCGGGCGTGTCTCCCGAATGGAAGGATCTCGCGGGCGTCACCCATGAGGTCGCGCCACAAACGCTTCGCGCCCTCCTCTCCTTGCTCGGCTTTCCCTGCGGCAGCGCGAGCGAGCGCCGCGACAGCTCGGCACGGCTCGAGGGGCGCGTGCGCGAAGCGGCGCCGCCAAGCCTCCTCACGGCGCGGCTCCAGGAGCCGCTCGATCTGACGGGCTTCGCTCGCCAGGCGAGGAGAGCCAAGCTCTCCTTCGAGGACGGGTCGCGACAAGAACTCATGCTCGGCGACGGCCCTGAAGGGCGAAGGCTTTTGCCGGGGCTCGACCGGCCCGGATATCATCGCTTGGAAATCGGCGACGCGCAGGTGACGCTCGCCGTCGCGCCGCCGCGCTGCATCACGATCGAGGATATCGCGCAAGGCGAGCGCATCTATGGCATCGCGGCGCAGGTCTATGGCTTGCGCCGCACGGGCGATGGCGGGACGGGCGATATGGGCGCCGTTCAGGCGCTCGCGACGGCTGCCGCGACCCGCGGCGCGGATGCGCTGGCGCTCAGCCCCTTGCATGCGCTGTTCTCGGCGAAGCCTGAGCGCTTTGGCCCTTATTCGCCCTCGAGCCGTCTCTTCCACAATCCGCTGCACGCCGATCCGGCGATGATCTTCGGCACCGAGCGTGTGCGCGCATGCATTGAGAAAGCGGGCCTGCAACGCGCGATGGGCGAGCTCGAAAGCCTAGACCTTGTCGATTGGCCGCGCGCGGCGCGCGCTAAGCTCGCACTTTTTCGCGCGCTCTTCGAAAACTTCGAGCGCCTCGAGCTCGCGAGCCCCCAGCCGGGAACACTCGCGACCGATTTCAAAAGCTTCGTCACGGAAGGGGGAGAGCTTCTCGCCGGGCATGCGCGCTTCGAGACCTTGCACGCAGCCCACCTCGCTGCGGATCGCGAAGCGTCGGACTGGCGCGAGTGGCCTTGCGCCTGGCGCGATCCCGAAAGCGCCGAGGTCGCGCATTTCATCGAAGTCCATTCCCGCGAGGTTGCGTTCCACATTTTCCTGCAATGGCTCGCGGACCGCTCGCTCGCTTCCGCGCAGAACGCCTGCAAGAGCGCCGGGATGCGGATCGGCCTCATCTCCGATCTCGCGATCGGCATGAACGGGGCGGGCAGCCATGCCTGGAGCAGGCAGCGCGACATCCTGGTCGGCGCGAGCGTCGGCGCACCGCCCGACTACTACAACGCCAATGGTCAGAATTGGGGCCTCACGGCTTTCTCGCCTCATGCGCTCATCGCCGGCGGTTTCGACCCCTTTCTTACGACCTTGCGCGCAGTGCTGCGGCACGCCGGAGGCGTGCGCATCGATCATGTGATGGGGCTGATGCGGCTCTGGCTGATCCCCGAGGGGGCTTTGCCGACTGAGGGCGCTTATGTGTCCTATCCGGTCGAGGACCTCTTTCGACTGACCGCGCTCGAATCGCTGCGTCATCGTGCCATCATCATCGGCGAGGATCTTGGCACGCTGCCTTACGGATTTCGCGAGCGCCTCGCAGGCGAAGGCATCGCCGGCATGCAGGTTCTGCGCTTCGAGCGCGATGCGCACGGCTTCTTCCGCTCGCCCGAAAGCTGGCGACCGTCCGCGGTGGCGATGACCGTCACGCATGATCTCGCGCCGACCGCGGGCTGGTGGCGTGGCCATGACATCGACGCACGCGCTTCGCTCGCCGCTTCCTCTCCTGCCTTCGCTGACGCCGAGGCGCTCGAAACCGAGCGCCGGGCGCGTGCGACGGATCGCCATTTCCTTTGGGGCGCGCTGTGTCATGCCGGGGCTGCCGCCGGCGAGCAGCCGACACCGGACGCGCCAAGGAGCGTGGTCGATGCCGCCGTGCGCTTCACGGCTTCGACGCCTTGCGGTCTCGCGATCCTGCCACTCGAGGATGCGCTCGGCATGATCGAACAGCCGAATTTGCCAGGGACTATCGATGAGCACCCGAACTGGCGCCGGCGGCTTCCCGGCGACGCCTCCGCGCTTCTCGACGTTCCGTCAGTCGTCTCGCGGCTCGAGACGATGCGGAGGCGGCGCTCAAAGGAGGCGTGATCACGCCCGAGCGGTCGGTGCGCTGACCGAGGTGGTGCGAACCGGCTAGGCGCTCCCTTCATGATCGGAGTGCCAGCCCTTCCTTCCCGACGGCGCGGGTCTTGCGTCACTCAGAAGGCAAGCGTCCTCATTTAAGATTTGCCTCCTTTAGGAGTGCCTTGGCGCTGCATTTCGGTTAGAAAGATGTTTCGGGCGGACCGCATGGCCTGCGCTCGGGCTCGGCCCAAAGGCTTGAGACACCGCAGCGCAAGGGAACGCGAAAGACGGTCGGAGCGTGTCGATCCTGCCCTGCCTTGGAGGACAGCGTCATGGCGGAATTGCTGAAGCGCAGGCAGGAGCGCCCCGTGGCGCATATCGTGCCGCCGGAAGTGCCCCGCGTGCACCTCGCGAGCGGTTTCGAGACCACGCTTTTCTCGCGCACCGATCCTGAGGATCTCGCCCGCCTCGACGCGCAATGCCGCGCCGAGATCGCGGCTTCGGCCCTGGCGGTGCTCTCGGAGCCTCGACCCCGGGGCAAGGCGCGCGTCACCTTGCGAGACATGGCCGTCGACGACAGCGGCATCGACAAGGTGACGATCGTCGAGGCGATCAACGACAACATGCCTTTCCTGCTCGACTCGACGCTCGCCGAGATCGCCGAGCACGGGCTCAACCTGCGGCTCGTCGCTCACCCGATCCTCAGCGTCGACCGCGACGCCACAGGCGCCCTCGTGGAGCTGAAAGGGGAAGCGCAGGGTCAGTTGCAGCCGGGCGAACGGCGCGAGAGCTTCATCCATCTGCATCTCGACCCCGTCGAGGACAGCGCCTTGCGCGAGCAACTGATCGCGGGGCTCGAGCGGGTGCATGCCGAGGTGAGGCGCGCGGTCTCCGATTTTCCCTCGATGCGCGCGCGCGTCTTCGAGGCGGTGCAAGCCGCCAAGATCTCACCCCCGCCGCTTGCCGCTCAAGACGTCGCCGAGGCCATCTCGCTCGTGGAATGGATGCTCGCCGATAATTTCACCTTCCTCGGTGTGCGCGAATACCGCTTCGTCGACGATGACCGGAATGGCGATCTCGTCGGCTCCAACGGATTGGGGCTGCTGCGCGATCCCGATCTCAAGGTGCTGCGCCAAGGCCAGGAATTCGTGAATGTGACGCCGGAGGTGCGGGTCTTCCTGGCGGAGCCGACGCCGGTCATCGTCACCAAGGCGAACATCAAGTCGCGCGTGCATCGTCGCGTGCACATGGATTATGTCGGCCTCAAGCTCTACTCGTCCGAGGGGCTCTGCGATGGCGAGTTGCGCATCGTCGGGTTGTTCACCGCCAATGCCTATGACAGCCCGGTCGCCGCTGTCCCTTATCTGCGGCGCAAGGCCGACGCCGTGCTGGCGCGCGCCGCGCTCGACCCGTCGAGTTATGCGGGGCGTGCGCTCAAAAACGTGCTCGAGACCTATCCTCGCGACGAGCTGTTCCAGATCGATGTCGAGACGCTTTATCACTTCGTCGCCGAAATCCTGACGCTCTCGGAACGGCCTCGCATCCGGGCGCTGGCGCGGCTCGACCGTTTCAACCGCTTCGTTTCGATCCTCGTCTTCATCTCGAAGGACCGCTACGATTCCGCCATTCGCCAGAAGGTCGGCGCCTTTTTGGCCAATCTCTACGCGGGACGGCTCTCAGCCGCCTATCCAGCCTATCCGGACGGGCCGCTCGCGCGCACCCATTTCATCATCGGCCGCGATGGCGGAGAGACACCGAATGTGCCTCGCGCGACGCTTGAAGCCGGCATCGCCGCGATCGTGCGCAATTGGGTCGACGAATTGCGCAGCGTCAC
>DASZIL010000201.1:0-12822 GCA_035949255.1 Beijerinckiaceae bacterium
TGGCGCCGCATCCGCTCTCATTCTCGTACCGTGCGCCCTGCACTTGCCTCGGCGAGGGGCTTTGCAAAACGGGGCGGCGAGGCGATGCTGGCGCGACAGGCGGCAAAGCTGAGCGGGAGGGTGAGGTGGCGGTCGAGACGCATATCGAGGTCGGCGAAACGGCCGAATATACGCGCACCATCAGCGAGGCCGATATCCTCAGCTTCGCGAAGATCAGCGGCGATCACGCTCCCATCCACGTCGATGAGGCCTATGCGCGCACCACCGCCTACGGGCGGCGTATCGCGCACGGCGCCTTGATGATGGGGCTGCTTTCCGCCACCTCGACCGTGATCTCCGAGCGCTCGACGAAACGCGGCGCCACCCATGTGCCGGTGTCGCTCGGTTACGACAAGATCCGCATCATCCACCCCGTCTTCATCGACGACACGGTGACGGCGCGCTACACGGTGGAGGCGGTCGACCGAGAGGCCGGCCGCACGCGCTCGAAGGTCGAGATCGTCAACCAGGACGGCAAGCTCTGCCTTGTCGGCACGCATGTGCTGAAATGGGTCGCGCCGCGCTAGAAGCTCGACGAAAGCGCCATGAACAAGCCCGTCCGCTCCCTTTCGACCCCGATCCGCCTGCCGAAACCCGATCGTTCGATCGAGCTTTACCATCCGGGCGAGCCACGCGTCTTTCCGCGTCGCGCCACGCGAAGCTTCAACCGCATCGCCTTCGCGGCGGCGCATGTGGTCTCCGATCCGCTCGGTCCCGGCGACCCTTGGCTCGACGCAGCGCTCGATTGGGAGAAGACGCTCGCTTATCGCGAATATCTCTGGGACCTCGGGCTCGGCGTCGCCGAGGCGATGGACACCGCGCAGCGCGGCATGGGGCTCGATTGGCCGACCTCGCTGGAGCTCGTCGGCCGTTCCGTCGAGGCCGCGAAGAGGCGCAAGGACGCGCTCGTGTTCTGCGGGGCCGGCACGGATCATCTTGGGCCGGATGAGGTGAAAAGCCTCGACGATGTGATCCGGGCCTACGAAGAACAGATATCCGCGCTCGAGGCCGTCGGCGGGCGCATCATCCTCATGGCCTCGCGCGCGCTCGCCCGTATCGCGAGAAGCGCGGAGGATTACGCCGCCGTCTATGGCCATGTGCTGCGGCAGCTGCGCGAGCCGGTCATCATCCATTGGCTCGGCGACATGTTCGATCCGGCGCTCGCCGGTTATTGGGGCTCGGACGATCTCGACGAGGCGACCGAAACGGCGCTCGACATCATCAACGCCTATGCCCGTAAGGTTGATGGGGTCAAAATATCGCTCCTCGACAAGAACCGGGAAATCGCGATGCGGCCACGCCTCGCCGAGGGCGTGCGCATGTATACGGGTGACGACTTCGCCTATGCGGAGCTGATCGAGGGCGACGGGCGATCTCATTCCGACGCGCTGCTCGGCATTTTCGACGCCATCGCGCCCGCGGCTTCCGCCGCGCTCGGCCATCTCGCGGCCGGCGACAAGGCGGCGTTCAACGAAATTCTCGCGCCGACTGTCCCGCTGTCTCGCCACATTTTCGAGGCGCCGACCCGTTTCTACAAGACGGGCGTGGTGTTCATGGCCTATCTCAACGGCCACCAGGATCATTTCACGCTTGTTGGCGGCCAGGAGAGCGCGCGCTCGACCTTGCATCTCGCGGAGCTTTTCCGCCTCGCCGACCGCGCTGGCCTCTTGCGTGATCCCGCACGCGCCGCCTCACGCATGCGGGCCTTTCTCGCGACGCGCGGTGTCGAGCCGTGAGACTTCCCTGATGGTGCCTCCGCGCCGTGCCGGAAACGGCGCCGGCGTGAGGCTTTCGTCATGATGCGGGATTTCTCGCGCGATCACCGTTGGCTTTCGATCAACACCGCGACCTTGCGAAAGCAGGCGGACCTTACCGGCATCATCGAGGCTTGCGCGCGCCACGGCATCCGCGCCGTCTCGCCTTGGCGCGAGGAAGTGCGCAAAATGGGCCTCACGCGCGCGGCGCGCGCGCTGCGCGACGCCGGCATCGAGCTCTCCGGTTATTGCCGCGCCGGCATGTTCGCGGCCGACGCGGCGAGGCGAGGCGAGGTGCGCGACGACAATCACCGTGCCATCGATGAGGCGAAGGCACTCGGCGCGCCTTGCCTCGTCATCGTCGCAGGCGGCTTGCCGCAATTTTCCCGGCCAGGCAGCGAGGCGACGAAGGATATCGCCGGCGCCCGGCGGCAAGTCGAGGAAGGCCTGGCCGAGCTTTTGGACTATGCGCGGCAAGCCGGCATGAGGCTCGCCCTGGAACCGCTGCATCCCCTTTACGCCGCCGATCGCGCTTGCGTGAACACACTCGAGCAGGCGCTCGAGATTTGCGACCGGCTTGACCCGGGGCGCTCCGGCGCGCTTGGCCTTGCGCTCGATGTCTATCATGTCTGGTGGGACCCGAAGCTCTTCGCCGGGATCGAGCGCGCGGGCGCGAAGCGTATCCACGCCTTCCACATTTGCGATTGGCTAACCCCGACCCGCGACCCTCTCGACGATCGCGGCATGATGGGCGATGGCGTGATCGAGATCCCCCGCATCCGCTCGGCGCTCGAAGCGCAAGGTTACGCCGGCTATGCGGAGGTCGAGATCTTCTCCGAACACTGGTGGTCCCGCCCCATCGACGAGATGCTCGCGACCTGCATCGCGCGTTTCAAGACGGCGGTGTGAGCGAGCGCTTGAAGTATACCGCCAGCGCGCTCCTTCTCCTCTTGCGCGAGAAGGTGCCCGAACGGCGGCGTGAGCACATCATGGCTCTATCCGGATGTGGTGCGGAGCCGGATGCGAAGCTGATCGAGAGGGCGTGCGCCTGACCGGCTGCTAGAGGATCGCTTCCACGCCCTTTCGGCGAATCACGTCGAGGAGCGCCAGCGCCGGCCCGGTCGGCCGCTTGGCGCCCCGCTCGAGCTGCGAGACATAGCCGACCGTCACATTGAGGTAGTGGGCGAACACGGCCTGGCTCATTCGCGCGCGTTCCCGCATCGCGCGGATTTCGCTGGCCGTGACGGGCGCCACCTTTGCCTCTCGCGTGCCCAGATGACGAATAGTGATCTTGTCGTGAGCCGGAGCGTCGAGAAGGCCGCCCTTGCGCATGTCGGCCGCGGTCTCGATCATGGCCTTTGCCAGGCGGCTAGGTGTTGTGCGTGCCTTGGTCATAGTCAACCTCCATCGCCAGCCCTTCACTTACCTGCCGCTCCAAGGCCGCGCCGTCCGCCTTGAGCCAGGCCGCCGCGATCTCTCGGAGCGAAGCGAGCTCATCATCTTCGATGTTCTCACGCTCGCTCTTGGCGAAGGTGTAGAGAAACGCGCAATCGCCGGAGCGGTAAGCGATGAGCGTCCGGTACCCGCCCGACCGTCCTTGCCCAGGACGTGCGACCCGCTGCTTGATGAGCCCTCCCCTGAGATCGCCGTCGATGATCCCGCGCTCGGCCGGCGCTACAGATTCGGCGAGGCTAGCATCCTTGATTCGCTCACGTCGCGCATAGCGGATGAACCACTTGGTCTTGAATACCCGCATGCGCGCTCCATAGCACAATAGACTATAGTTCAAGGATCCATGAACTGCAATCGATTTCCATGGTCTCCCGCGCTCATCGGGCGCGCCTATATCCGCATAATGTTTGGTACTCGCGGGGAGCGAAGGTGTCTTTCCTCACCCATCTCGGCTATGTCGATCGCGCAGGCGCCGAAGCCGCTAAGCTGACCGAGAAAGTGCGGCCGAACAGGGAGATCGTCATGAACGCAAGCGAGGTCGACAAGACCGTCGACGAGTTCGAGGCGGCTCGAGAGCGCGGGGAGTATTTTCCCAAAGCCTGGTCGGACCGGCTTTCCATCGACGATGCCTATCGGGTCCAGCTCGGATTGATCCGCCGCCGCAGCGCCCAAACCGGCCAGCGCCGCATCGGCTGGAAAGTCGGCCTTACGGCCCGGGCCATTCAGCAGCAGTTCGGCTTCGACGAGCCCGTGTTCGGCTGCCTGCTCAAGGAAGGCAAGGTCGCAAGTGGCCACGCCTTCAAATATGGGGATCTCATCCGCCCGGGTTTCGAGAACGAGCTCTGCGTCGAGCTCGCGCGCGATGTGGCGCCCGGCGCGTCCTTCGAGGCGGTCGCGGCGTCGATCGGCACGATCCACCCGGCGCTCGAAATCATCGAGACGCGAGGCGACTTCGTCGGCCAGATCGCGCTGGCGCTCGCCGACAACGCCCAGCAATTCGCCTTCGTGCTAGGGCCGCCGGTCAGGGCCACGGAGGCGGGCGATCTCGCAAAGCTCGTGGCGCGCGTGCGGGTGAACGGCGCGGAGGTCGGCTCGGGACGCGGCGACGCGGTGCTTGGCCACCCCTTCAACTCCGTCGCTTGGCTGGCGACGAAGCTCGAAAGCTTCGGCGAGACGCTTCGCGCCGGCGATCTCATCATGACGGGGTCGTTCACCCGACAATTCCCGCTCGCGGCCGGCGATCGCCTCGAGACCGAATTCGAGGGGCTCGGCAAGGTCACGGCGGCGTTCGTCTGATCTATAGACCGAAGCTTCCCCGCTTCGCCGGGCATCTTGTGGTCCGGTTGAGCCCAAGGCGCGAGCGCTCGCGCCATTGCGAAGCGTCACAAATTCGTCAAGTCTAGGTCTTGGGCGGCAAGCCCGCTCGCGGCACGTCGCTCGCCGCGCGAGCACGAATCGTCAGGGGATGGAGGGATCGAGGTGGACGCAAGGCAAGTGCGGACGAAGGAGGACGCGAAATGCATCGTCGAGGAGCGCGGCCTCTCCCATGTGAAGCTCGGCCTCACCGATATCGACGGCATCATGCGCGGCAAATATGTGAGCCGCGAAAAGTTCTTCTCGGTTCTCGAGAAGGGCATGAGCTTTTGCGATGTGGTACTCGGCTGGGATTCGAACGACCAGCTTTATGACAACGTCACCTATACGGGTTGGCACACCGCCTATCCGGACGCGCCCGTGCGCATCGTGCCGGAAAGCTGCCGGGACCTCCCGGTCGAAGGCGACATGCTGTTCTTCCTCGCCGAGTTCGACAAGCAAGCCGAGGCGATCTGTCCGCGCGGTCTTTTGCGGCGCGTGCTGAAGCGGGCCTCGGCCCTGGGTTACGCGGTCGAATCCGCCGTCGAGTTCGAATTCTTCGTCTTCGAGGAAACCCCGCGCTCGGTGCGCGAGAAGGGCTACCGCGACCTCAAGCCGATTACGCCCGGATATTTCGGCTATTCGGTGCTGCGCTCCTCGGTGCATGCGGATTTCTACGCCGATCTCTTGCGCCAATGCGAGCAGATGGGCATTCCGATCGAAGGCTTGCACACGGAGACCGGCCCCGGTGTCCTCGAGGCCGCGATCACACATTCGCCAGCCCTCGAGGCCGCGGACCGGGCGGCTCTGTTCAAGACGTTCACCAAGGTGCTCGCGCAAAAGCGCGGCTGGATGGCGAGCTTCATGGCCAAATGGTCACCGAGCTGGCCGGGCCAGAGCGGCCATCTGCACATGTCTCTCTTCGACAAGCGAGGCAAGGGCGTCTTCCACGACGCCAAGAAGCCCCATGCCATGTCGGACATGATGCGCTGGTTCGTCGGCGGCCAGCAGGCGCTCATGCCCGAGCTTCTCGCCATGGTGGCCTCGACGGTGAACAGCTACCGGCGCCTCATCCCGGGCTTCTGGGCGCCGACCGAGGCGAGCTGGGGCGTCGAGAACCGCACCTGTGCGCTTCGCGTCATTCCGGGTTCCGCTTCGAGCCAGCGTGTCGAGTATCGGATCGCGGCCGCCGACATCAACCCTTACGTCGCGCTCGCCGCGGCCATCGGCTCCGGTCTTTACGGCATCGAGAACAAGATCGAGCCGGACGCGCCCGTCGAAGGCAACGCCTATGCGCAGAAATTTCCGAGAAAGCGCGCCTTGCCGCGGACATTGACCGAGGCGGCGGAGCGGCTCAAGCAATCGAAAGCGGCGCGCGAGCTTTTCGGGGATGCTTTCGTCGACCACTATGCCGCGACGCGGGAATGGGAGGAGCGAGAGTTCCGCCGCGCCATCACGGATTGGGAGCTTGCCCGCTATTTCGAGATCATCTGACGCATGATCATTTCGATAGACGGGTTCTTGCTTTTGCCGACTATGGTTTGAGGAAGCCGTCATGCCCGAGATCATTTGCGTATCGCCCATCGACGGCCGCGAAGTCGCGCGGCGCAAGACCGCATCGGGCGCCGAGATCGAGACGGCGCTTCGCCTCGCGCACGAGGCGCAACGCCGATGGGCGGCGGTGCCGCTCGAGGAACGCATCGCGGCGGTGATGCGCGGGGTCGAGGCCCTTGGCGCGATGAACGAGGATGTCGTCTCCGAGCTTGCCCTGCAGATGGGTCGTCCCATCCGTTATGGCGGTGAGTTCCGCGGCGTCGAGGAGCGGGCGCGCCACATGGCGCAGATCGCACCGGCCGCGCTCGCCCCGCTCGTCCCCGAGGCGAAGGAGGGGTTCCGGCGCATGGTGAAGCGCGAGCCGCTCGGTCTCGTCCTCGTCATCGCGCCCTGGAACTACCCTTATCTCACGGCGATCAACTCGATCGTGCCGGCGCTGATCGCGGGCAACGCCGTGGTCTTGAAGCACGCGGCCCAGACGATCCTCGTCGGCGAGCGTTTCCAGCAGGCGTTCGATCGGGCGGGCCTGCCGAAAGGCTTGTTCACCCATCTCGTGCTGAGCCATGAGGACACGGCGCGCGTCCTTTCCTCGGGCGCCGTCGACCATGTGAATTTCACGGGCTCGGTCGCCGGCGGCAAGGCCATCGAGCGGGCGGCGGCCGGCAGCTTCACGAGCCTCGGCCTCGAGCTCGGCGGCAAGGACCCCGCCTATGTGCGCGCGGATGCCAAATTCGATCATGCGGTCGAGAATCTCGTCGACGGCGCCTTCTTCAATTCCGGTCAATGCTGCTGCGGCATCGAGCGCATCTATGTGCATGAGGCGCTGCACGACCGTTTCGTCGAGGCCTATGCGGAGCTCACCCGCCGCTATGTGCTCAGCAACCCGCTCGATGAGGCAACGACGCTCGGGCCGATGGCGCATTTGCGTTTCGCGGAGCTCGTGCGCCGCCAGACGAGCGAGGCTCTCGCGAAAGGCGCGCGCGGCCTCATCGACCCCAAGGCCTTCCCGGCGAATGCCGAGGGCACGCCCTATCTTGCGCCGCAAGTGCTCACCAAGGTCGATCACAAGATGAGCGTGATGGTCGATGAGAGCTTTGGCCCGGTCGTCGGCATCATGAAGGTGAAATCAGACGAGGAGGCGATCGCGCTCATGAACGACAGCCCGTATGGCTTGACGGCCTCGATCTGGTCGAGCGACACGGACGCCGCCGAAGCCATCGGCGACCGGATCGAGACCGGCACCGTCTACATGAACCGTTGCGATTATCTCGATCCGGCGCTCGCCTGGACCGGCGTCAAGGACACGGGCCGCGGCGCCTCGCTCTCGGAGATCGGCTACGCAATGCTCACGCGGCCGAAATCCTTCCACCTGCGCCATGGCGTTTGAGCCCACCGCGAACGCGACCGGCGAAGCCTACTCGCTCTCGTTTCACGCTTGATCTTGCATGAGGTTCCCCCATGTCCGCGACGCTCACCGCCAATTGGAATTATCCGACCCGCGTGCTCGTGGGGCCAGGACGTCTCGCCGAGCTCGGCGAGGCTTGCAAGAGCACCGGGACGATGAAGCCCTTGATCGTGACCGACAAGGGGCTCGCCGACGGCCCCGTGATCGAGAAGGCGCGCGCGTCGCTCGCCAAGGCAGGAATTCCGGTCGCCGTCTTCTCGGATGTGCGCGGCAATCCAACGAAGGCCAATCTCGACGCAGGGCTCGAAGCCTTCCGCAAGGGAAAGCATGACGGCGTCGTCGCGATCGGCGGCGGCTCGGCGCTCGATGTCGGCAAGACGATCGCCTTCATGAACGGGCAGACGCGCCCGGTGTGGGATTTCGAGGACATCGGCGATTGGTGGACGAGGGCAAAGACCGAGGGCATCGCACCAATCATCGCCGTGCCGACGACGGCGGGAACCGGCTCGGAGGTCGGCCGCGCCTCCGTTATGACGGACGAGGCGACGCATCAAAAGAAGATCATCTTCCACCCGCTCATGCTGCCGAGGATCGTCATCGCCGACCCCGAAACCACGATCGGCCTGCCGCCCTTTCTCACCGCGGCCACGGGCTTTGACGCGCTCGCCCATTGCTTCGAGGCTTATTGCGCGCCGGGTTTTCATCCGCTTTCGGACGGCATCGCGCTCGAGGGCATGCGCCTCATCAAGGAATATCTGCCCCGCGCCTACAAGAACGGCGCCGACATCGAGGCGCGCTCGCGCATGCTGGCCGCCGCCTCGATGGGCGCCACCGCCTTCCAGAAAGGGCTCGGCGCCGTGCATTCGATCTCGCATCCGATCGGCGCGTGTTACGACACGCATCACGGCCTCACGAACGGCGTGGTGCTGCCTTACGTGATGGCGTTCAATCGCGGCGCGATCGAAGAGCGCATGAAGCTTTTGGCACGCTTCCTCGACCTCGCGAAGCCCGGCTTCGAGGGCGTGATGGAATGGATGCTCGCGTTGCGCAAGGATCTCGGCGTGCCGCACAGCCTCGCCGAGCTCGGCGTCAAGGAAGACCGCATCGAGGAGATGGCGGCAAAGGCGGTCGATGACCCTTCGACGGGGGGCAATCCGGTGCCGATGAAAGCTCCCGATTTCGCCAAGGTGATGCGCGCGGCCTTGCGCGGCGACGTCGCGGTGACGCGGGGGTAAGCAACGGCGGCGCTGCCGATCCACGCCCCCACTTAAGCGTGGAGAGGAACGGCGTGGGTGCCCGCAACAAGTGCGGGCATGACGGCTGGGCAGCCGTTGTCCGTCCTGGCCGTCCTCGGACCTGTTCCGAGGATCAGCCCGGCCATCCACGTCTTCGTGCGCCTGTGTGAGGGGGAAGAAATGTCAATGCGTCGCGTCGGGCATCGAGGCCTTCTTGCGCTCGATGAATTCCCGCAAAGCCTCGTCGATGGCCGGGTCGATCGGCGGAGCCTCGTATTCGGCGAGCGCTTTCTTCCAGGCCTTGTTGGCGCGCTGTGCCGCGTCGAGCGAGCCTTCCGCTTCCCATTGCTCGACTGAATTATTGTCGGCGAGGGAGGAGCGATAGAAGGCGCTCTCGAAATTGCGCTGCGTATGGGCGCAGCCGAGGAAATGCGTGCCGGGCGCAACTTCGCGGAAAGCCTCGAAACCCTGACCGTTCTCCGAGAGATCGATGCCCTTCGCCAGCACATGCATGGCGCCGAGTTGATCGAAATCGAGCATGAACTTCTCATAGGACGCGGTGAGACCGCCTTCCGTCCAGCCCGCGGCATGCAGCACGAAATTCGTGCCGGCCTGAACCGTCGGCAAAAGCGTGTGGGCGCTTTCATAAGCGGCTTGCGCGTCCGCGAGCTTCGACGCGCAAAGCGAGCCGCCGGTGCGGAACGGCATGTTCATGCGCCTCGCCAATTGCGCGGCGCCGAAGATCGCGAGCGTCGCCTCCGGCGTGCCGAAGGTCGGCGCGCCCGATTGCATCGACAAGGTCGAGACGAAGGTGCCGAAGATCACCGGCGCGCCTTTGCGCACCAATTGGGTGAAGGCGGTACCGGCAAGCACCTCGGCCAGCACTTGCGTGAGCGTGCCGGCGACCGTCACCGGGCTCATGGCGCCGGACAAGATGAAGGGCGTGATGATGCACGCCTGGTTGTTGCGCGCATAGACTTCCGCCGCGCCGATCATGATCGTGTCCCAGACGAGCGGCGAGTTGGCGTTGATCAGGCTCGTGCAGACGGTGTTCTCCTGGATGAACTCCTTGCCGAACAGGATCTCGCACATCGACACCGTGTCCTTGGCGCGCTCGGGATGCGTCACCGAACCCATGAACGGCTTGTCCGAGAGCCGCATATGCGCATAGACCATCTCGAGATGGCGCTTGTTGACCGGAAGATCGACGGGCTCGCACACGGTGCCGCCCGAATGATGGATGAACGGTGTCGCGAAGGCGAGCTTCACGAAATTGCGGAAATCCTCGATGGTGCCGTAGCGGCGGCCCTGATCGAGGTCGCGCACGAAGGGCGAGCCGTAATTCGGCGCGAAGACCATCGAATTGCCGCCGATGTGCACGTTGCGCTCGGGGTTACGCGCATGCTGGACATATTCGGACGGCACGGTGGCGCAAAGCGAGCGCGCAAGGCCGCGCGGGAAGCGCACGCGCGTGCCCTTGACGTCGCAGCCCGCCCCTTTCAGGAGCGCGAGCGCGCCCGCATGGTCGCGAAACTCGATGCCGATCTCCTCGAGAAGCGTCTCGGCATTGTGCTCGATGAGCGAAAGCCCTTCCTCGCTCAGCACTTCCGTCAAGGGGATGGCGCGCGTGATATAGGGCACGGACGCGGCCGCGCGCTGGGCGCGCGCCGTACGGCGGGCCTCACGCCCGCGCCGGCCGGACGGCAAGGAAGGCGTCGCCGCGCCCGCATCCGTGTCCGCGCTGTCGCTCATCACCCTTCCTCCGTAGCCGCTCGCGATCGTCCCAGCGGCGCCTCCAACCACTCGCCCGCCCTTCATGCATTATGACACGCGTGGTGCCGCGCCCAAAGCCGGCTCTTCCTTGGCCGAAACGGGCCACGGGCTTTTTCCGCGAGGCACGCTTCCCTCTTCTTCGGCTTTGGCGCTACGCTTGGGGATGGCCCGTGTCACCCATATCGTCGAGAGCTCGCTTTACGCCAGGGACATCAAGGCGACGGCGAATTTCTACGCGACCGTGCTCGGCCTTTCCGCGATGCTCGAGACGCCGCGGCTTGTCGCCTTCGACGCCGGCGATCGCAGCGTTCTCCTCGTCTTTCAAGAGGGTGCGACGGGCGAGGATGTGAAAACGGATGAGGGCGTGATTCCCGGCCATGACGGGCAAGGCCGGCTTCATGTGGCGCTTGGCATCCCGGCCGACAGCCTAAGCCAGTGGCGCGAACGGCTCGCGGCGCATAGCGTTCCCATCGTGAGCGAGACGCGCTGGAAAGGCGGCGGCACGAGCCTTTATTTCCACGATCCCGACGGGCATGTCGTCGAGCTCGCGACGCCGGGCCTTTGGGCGAATTACTGATGAAGCCCGCCTCAGATGACGGAGCACGAGCATGAGAACGCAAGCGCGCGCGGTGGTGATCGGCGGCGGAGTGGTCGGCGTCTCGACCCTTTATCACCTCGCCAAGAAGGGCTGGTCGGATGTGGTGCTCCTCGAGCGCAAGGAGCTGACCTCCGGCTCGACCTGGCACGCCGCAGGCCTCTTGCCGCTCTTCAACATGAGCTACTCGGTCGGCCAGATTCACAAATACTCTGTCGGACTCTACCGCAGGCTCGAAGCGGAAACCGGCCAGAATGTCGGTCTTCGCCAGGTCTCGAACATCCGCCTCGCGCGTACGAAAGACCGCATGGACGAGTTCTTGTTCTACAAGGGGGTCGCCGAGACGATCGGCGTCGAGGTGAAGCTCCTCACACCCGCGCAGGTGAAGGAAGCCTGGCCGCTTTGCGAGACAGACGGCATCATCGGCGCCATCCAGCATCCGGCCGACGGCTATATTCAGCCGGCCGATCTCACCCAGGCGCTCGCCAAGGGCGCGCGTGCGCTCGGCGCCGAGATCAACCGCAACACCGTCGTCACGGCGATCGAGAGGGGCGCTGGCGGCCGCTGGGTGGTGAAGACCGACAAGGGCGATATCGCCTGCGAGCACGTTGTCGCCTGCACCGGGAATTTCGCGCGGCGGACGGGCGCGATGGTCGGGCTCGACATCCCGGTGATCCCGGTCGAGCATCAATACATCGTCACCGAGCCGCACCCCGCGATCGTCGAGCGCCAGCGCAAGGGGCTTCCCGAGATGGGCGTGCTGCGCGAGGCGGACAGCTCCTGGTACATGCGCGAGGAGAATGGCGGGCTCCTGCTCGGCCCTTATGAGAAGGGTGCCCCTTGCTGCTATGTCGACGGGCCTTCCCCGCAATCCGAGTATGAGCTCTTCCAGGAGGACCTCGACCGGCTCGCGCCGCATATCGAGACCGCGATCGCGCGCGTGCCGGCCTTCGGCGAGGTCGGCATTAAAAAGGTCTACAACGGCGCCATCGCCTACACGCCCGACGGCTCTCCGATCATCGGGCCGGCCTGGGACCTGCCGAATTTCTGGCTGAACGAAGGCCATTCCTTCGGCGTCACCGCGGCTGGCGGCGCGGGCTGGCAAATCGCCGAATGGATGGTCGAGGGCGAACCTTCGATCGACATGCTGGGCGTCGATCCGCGCCGCTTCGGCCCCTATGCGACGAAGGGCTACCTCAAGGTGAAGAACGAGGAAGCCTATGCCAATGTCTTCACGCCCCATTATCCGGACGAGGAGCGCGCCGCCGGGCGCCCGCTAAAGACAGCCCCTTGCTATGACCGCATGCGAGACCTCGGCGCTGTGTTCGGCTCGATTTATGGCTGGGAGCGGCCGAACTGGTTCGCGCCCAAAGACCATGGCATCGACGTTTCCTCACTCGAAAAACCCGACGTGCTCACGAATGAGAATCACCCCAAGCCCGACCAGAACGGCAAGGTGAAGGAGATCTGGTCCTTCCGGCGCTCGAATTACTTCGAGCCCGTCGGCCAGGAAATCCGCAACGTCACGGAGAATGTCGGTCTGCAGGACATGTCGCCCTTCGCCAAGGCGATCGTCTCCGGCAACGGCGCCCGGCAATGGCTCGATTCGATTCTCGCAAACCGCATCCCGAAGACGCGCGGGCGCATCGCGCTTTGCCATCT